>MAXP01000176.1 GCA_001751085.1 Desulfobacterales bacterium C00003060
ATTTTGATGCTTTTGGGATTTTAGATCGGGCAAAGGTGGCCTGAAGCTGTGATGCATAGTTGCGGAAGTTATTTCGTCCCCGTTCCTAAGTCTCTGAGACTGTCGAGAAGGAGTGTTTAAGGGATGGATAAATATTATACCTATGTCATCCACATTACGAATCGCGATAGTGTAAGGGTTGAGGCACGCGATCCTGATAATAATTTGATTGGCCAACCGTCCGGCGCCTTTGCCTGCAAGGGCGAAACTCAAACACGTATCCAGAAGCTTCACCAGTTTGCCCTTGACGGCGAACTGAAAGGCCACGGAGTAAAGGAATTGGGCGAAAAGCTGTTTAACGCTCTGTTCGATGAAGGTCTACGTCATAATTTTTTTGGGTTCTATAAAAGAGTGTGCGATGAAGATGCCTTCCTACGCATCGAGCTGGATGTGGATGAGCGTCAATTGCCCTACATTGCAGCTCTACCATGGGAGTTTATGCGTGTACCGTTTGATGCAGGCTATGGCGAGGTCTGGTTAGGGACTGCTCCCCATTTGGTCTTTTCTCGCCGCAGGGCGCATTGGATTATGCCAAAGCCCATTCAATTGAAGGCCAACGAACGCCTCCGTATTGCGATAGCGGTGGCCGATCCTAGGAATGGGGATTTGGGCCCGGTCAAATTCGATAAGGTTTTGGAAGCACTGAACAAACTGGCTACCGATCACTCCGACCTAATTGAACTGCTTGAGACCGTTAACCCGGCAACTACCGAGAGTATTGATGCTGTGCTGGAAAAAAAACCCCACATCTTCCACTTCATTGGTCATGGGCGGCTTGAGGACGAAAAACAGCGAGATTCTGGCCAGATTGCATTGGTGGACGATGAATTTGACAAACCGATATGGATTGGAGCTGAGCGTTTCAGTGAACTTTTTAACCGGCATCAACCTGGCATAGTAGTGCTTCAGGCGTGTGAAGGCGCGAGGCTTTCCGCCTCGAAGGCATTTGTAGGCCTTGCCTCGCAGGTGGTTGAGCAAAATATTCCGGTGGTTGTCGCTATGCAGTATGAGGTTTCAAACTTTACAGCGCGGCAGTTTGTACTGGAGTTTTATCGGCGTCTATCTGAAAACGCTCCTGTGGATAAAGCCCTCCAGGAGGGCCGTCGTCAAATTTCACTGGGCTCAATCGGATATGCGGCTCGAGATTTTGCCACACCCGTGTTGTTTATGCGTGTACAGGATGGCTACCTGTTTCAGCGCTCAGTAGCAAAGGTNNAGGTTCTTTCAGAGGATAAAAGCAACTCTGTCAGGGATGCCTTGATTGTACTGAGGGAACTGTTGAGGGATCCTGAAGTACAGGCCTCCGTGGTCAAGTATCAAACTGTATTTCAGGTGGCGCGCCAACAAATCGATATCCTGTACAACTACAAAGGTCTGCACGACCAACTTCATGAATTGGAACTGAAATGTTATAATTATATTGTCCAACTATCAAAACGCTCACAATTACACGAGGAGGACTGGAATACTCTGACGGATTATGACATTGATTTTGAAGATACCATTACTGAAATAGGGGATATCGTTAACCGTGAAACCTTTCACTCGGATGAAACTAAGAACATAAATAGACTTGTTCAAGCACGAGAAGAACTGAACGAGGCCATCAAGAATCAGGATATGCAAAAGCTGAAGGGTGTTAGAGGCCTCCTAAGCCGGGTGTTTGCCCACTGGCCATTTGAGATCAATATTCGCTTGGGTACTGCAGCACGTACGTTACAACTGCCTGAGCTTGTCAGTGTCATGAAGTCCGTTCGTGACAGTCTGAGCAAACTCGATCTTGATCCAGACAAGGTAGGCCGGTTCATGGATGGTGTCCAAGGCCTGGAAATTTTGAATCAAAGCCTGGACGCCCGTATAAGAGAGCACGACCAGT
This sequence comes from Desulfobacterales bacterium C00003060, assembly GCA_001751085.1. Classification (GTDB taxonomy): domain Bacteria; phylum Desulfobacterota; class Desulfobacteria; order Desulfobacterales. Next base: position 1,916 of record MAXP01000176.1, read on the forward strand.
GGCAGGAAGTCGATCAAGACCTAAGGCGGATTCAGGGAACCATAGGACGGGACATAGATGAACTACAGGGATCTTGGGGTGAGTTAAAAGCAAGCATCGGTCAACTTTGCGGCGACAGCACGGAGGAATGGGTCAAATCCCTAAAGGAGGAGGGCGAGAAGCTGGAACAGGCTATGGTTGATCCGGATTCCACCAGAACCAGAGATCACTTCCTGCGCTATCGAAGGCGGGGAATGTTACGATTTTACCGAGTTGACAAGAACCTGAAGATACTATGTGGTAACTTGAATAGGATAGGTGAACAGCTGCCCCCTTTGCTGAGAGTGATAGGAGAATAATAATGAATGATCCAGGCAGTCGTGATGTGAATAAAGGCTCTCTGAACCTTTTTCAATCTTTGAGCGCATTGAGGGCCGTTCATGGTGAATTGCTCCAACGCTATCATGATCATGGGAGTACACCTGAGTTTCTTCTCAAGATCGATGCTTTTATTAGACAGGGGCAAGCAACGGGGGCATTGTTGGACGATGATGACGATCGGTGGGCAGCTCAAAGCATTCTGGACTATTGGGTTCCTATACTGTGGCGCGCCGAGGAGAAACCGCCCGATGGCACGCTGGCCGAATTCGACCCAACTATAGTGCCTGAACTGGCTGATGACTTATGCCCTTACCGGGGCCTAGATGCATTTGGACCGAAGAACCATAGGTTTTTCTGCGGACGTCAACGGCTGATTGAGAAGCTTGTCGGTCTTCTTAAGGAAAATCGCTTCNNGCGGCAAGTCATCCTTGGTGTTGGCCGGCCTTCTGCCGAGACTACAGGCCGGAGTGTTACATGGCAGCCAGAAGTGGCGATATTATTCATCGATGGTGCCGGGATCGAATCCATTGGCGAGCATAGCCCGACTGGTACAGCCCCCCGGCGTGGACAGTACTGAATCGACTTCGCATCAGGTCGAAAGCTTTCGGCAGGACCCGGACTACTTATCCAAACTGATGGGCAAGCCGGGCGACGTGCCGAGCGTCCTCATCATCGATCAGTTTGAAGAAGTATTCACCCTGTGTCGAGATGATCAGGATCGCCAGGCATTTGTTAACAACTTATTGGGGTTGACCCGGGCATCAGAGGCCAAACACATTGTAATTCTCACAATACGAACTGATTTTGAGTCCTATATTCAGCGCCTACCCGCACTACAGACAGTCTTTGAACAAGCCCAGGTGCGGGTGACCCCGCTCAATGCCAGTGAGTTACGTGAGGCGATCGAGAAACCAGCCGAATCTGTAGGACTAAAATTTGAGCAAGGCGTAGTTGACGCATTACTAAGAGATACATTAGGTGAACCAGCGGGACTCCCACTCTTACAGTTCAGCTTGCTGAAGCTGTGGGAAAACCGTGAACGTAATCGAGTTACACGAGATGCCTACAACCGTCTGGGTGGTGGCCGCTTAGCGCTGGCTCGCAGCGCCGACGAGTTTTACGAGGAGTTGATTCCGGAAGACCAGACAACGGCTAAACGCATCTTATTGCGACTGGTCCGCCCCGGCGAGGGCTTGGAAGTAACCAGATATCGCCAACGGCGAGAGACATTGCTCCAGATAGGTGAGGCTCGCGATCGGATCGAGCGTGTGCTGGATAGACTCATTCAAGCCCGGCTAGTACGCCAGACTGAAGGCGACACGCCGGCCGATACTCAGGTTGAGGTAGCGCATGAAGCCTTGGTGCGGAACTGGCCCAAGCTAGTGGAATGGCTGGATGCTGAACGGGTGGCCCTGCGTCAGCGGAAGCGCCTCATCGATGCTGCTGAAAATTGGGAAGCCCTGGGAAGAGATTCCGGCGCGTTGTTGCGAGGTTCATTGCTTGATGAAGCACTGCACTTACAGGATTTGAACGAGTTGGAGAATGAGTTTGTCCAGGTTAGCAAAAAAGTGCAGGAGGAGAAGAAAAAAGAGAAAGAGAAACAAATCCTACGAGAGATGGAGGCCAAAGAAAAACTGGCCGAAGAGGCGGAAGCGCGAAGAAAAGCGGAAGAAAAGGCACGTCACGAAGCAGAACAACGGGCCAACGAACAGCAAAAGCTGGCTAAAGAGGCAGAAGCAAGGCAAAAAGCGGAAGAAAAGGCGCGGCACGAGGCAGAAAAAGTGGTCGTACTGCGAACCAAGGCCGCGAGACGCGCACGGTGTTTTGCTGTGGCGGTGTCCATAGTGTTTGTAATCGCTCTATGCATGGCAATCTATGCAGTAGATCAGAAGAACAAGGCAGAGGCCAGTGCCGAAACGGCTTTGCAAGAGAAAAGGAATGCCCAACAACGTAGGTTGGAA
>MAXP01000177.1 GCA_001751085.1 Desulfobacterales bacterium C00003060
CCCGCTGTTTTTCGCTACGAGGCTATGTTGAACCCCAAAATCTTTTTCTTAAGGACTATAGTTCGTAGTTTGGAGTTCGGAGTTTAGATTTGGAAGGCGGGCCAACCGGCCAACCGGATAATGGCTGATAGGGAGAGACAAACAATGGGTAAATCATTCAATGTTGCAGTGGCCGGGGCTACCGGGGCGGTAGGGAATCAGATGATTTTGTGCTTAGAAAAGAGGGGTTTTCCAATAGACAACATAAAACTGTTGGCAACACGAAGATCCGCAGGCCGAAAACTCAGGTTCAACAGCGAGGAAATCCCGGTTGAGGAATTGACCGAGACTTCATTCAGGGGAGTAGACATCGGCATATTTTCCGCTGGCGGGGCAACCAGCCAGAAATATGCGCCCTTTGCTGCCAAAGACGGGTGTGTGGTCATTGACAACTCTGCAGCCTGGCGCATGGACCCTGATGTGCCACTCGTCGTCCCCGAGGTTAACCCGCATGCAGTGGCTGAGTATTCGAAGAAGGGAATCATTGCAAATCCAAATTGTTCTACCATCCAGATGGTAGTGGCCTTGGCGCCGATTCATAGAAAGGTCGGGATCAAGCGGGTTGTGGTTTCCACGTATCAGGCTGTCTCTGGTACGGGCAAGAAGGCAATAGACGAACTCCATAATCAGACAAAGGCTATTCTGAATTTCCTTGAACCTGAAACAAACGTCTATCCCCACAGAATTGCCTTTAACTGCCTCCCCCAGATTGATGTGTTTCTCGACAATGGATATACCAAAGAAGAAATGAAAATGGTCAAAGAGACCCAAAAAATCCTGGAAGATGATTCCATTGCAATCACGGCTACCACTGTGCGCGTGCCGGTCTTTTTCAGCCACTCGGAATCGGTTAATGTAGAAACACGCAATCCTATTAGCCCGGATGCAGTACGGGCCCTGCTCGAAGACGCGCCAGGCGTGACGGTCATAGATGATCCGGCAAGGAATCTTTATCCAATGGCTATTGATGCGGCGGGCAGGGATGAAACCTTTGTGGGTCGAATCAGGGCGGACGAGTCCATCCCAAATGGAATTAATCTATGGGTGGTATCGGACAACATTCGCAAAGGAGCAGCGACCAATGCGGTACAAATAGCAGAGGTTCTGGCACGGAATTACCTGAGCAAGTGATTTCGCTCATCGGGAATCGTTGTTCCGGAATCCGTAACCCCAAACCGCTTTGAGTTATCCGATCTTCGAACAACAAACAACAAACAACGAACAGGGAGTAACACCTTGAACCGTATACCAATGACGCGGAATGGCCATGAGGCCCTCAAAGAAAAATTAAGACAACTGAAAAAAGTTGACAGGCCGGATGTCATAAGGGCGATTGAGGAGGCCAGGGCCCATGGAGACATCTCAGAGAATGCGGAATTTGAGGCCGCCAAAGAGCGCCAGGCATTTATTGAAGGAAAGATCGGCGAACTTCAGTACAAGATCGGCTGTGCTGAGGTGATAGACTCGAGTGAACTTGAAACCGACCGGGTTGTGTTTGGTAATATAGTCGCCCTTGAAGATTATGGTTCAGAAAAAAGGGTTAAGTATCAAATCGTGGGGTCGGATGAAGCGGATGTAGGCCAGGGGCATATCTCGGTAGCTTCGCCCCTTGGAAAGGCGTTGATTGGAAAAAAGGTGGGCGATGCAATTGTCGTACAGACCCCTGGAGGACAACGGCGGTATGAGTTGCTTGCGATTTCGACCTAGTAGGGTACAGCGGAGCTGAGGCTGCACCTACGACTAATGGAGGTTCTTGAATGGCTCGTGTAACTGTGGAAGATTGCTTAATGCGGATTCCGAATCGCTTCTCGTTGGTTCACGCTGTGGCTAAAAGGGTCCGGCAAGTGCGAGAAGGAGCCGACTATTTGGTGCATTCGCCGAAAAATGAGGATATCGTGATCGCCCTGCGAGAAATTGCAGCAGGAAAACTCCGTCTTTACCAGGAAGAACCTGAGGATACAAACGGGACTCAGGAACCGGACGTCTCTTAACCGTTCACCTTACCCGACGGGGCTGGACTATTACGATGTCTCGTTGCAGGGACAAAGCTGTGTTCCGGACGGTTGGCCGGGCGATACATCACTTCGGGATGATATCACACGGGGACCGGATTGCGGTGGGCCTGTCTGGCGGAAAGGACAGCCTGACCTTGATGTGTGCTCTCCACGAGCGGCTATCCCGTATTCCCATCCGTTATTCACTTGTGGCCATTTACGTAGACCCGGGTTTTGAAGATGACCCTGCCCTTCTTATTCAGGATTACTGCAAAAAAATGGGCTACAGGTTGCGGGTTGAGCACACCAACCATGGAAGACAGGCCCACAGCAAGGAAAATCGCGAGAATCCGTGTTTTCTATGCTCACGACTTCGAAGGAAATTGCTGTTTGAGCTGGCGCATGAATTGGGATGCAACAAGCTGGCCCTTGGCCACCATATGGACGATATTATCGAGACGTTATTTTTGAATATGTTTTACGGTGGTCAGATCAGCACCATGGTGCCGTGTCAACCGTTTTTTGGTGGAAAGCTGACGGTTATCAGGCCGCTCGCTTTCCTGGATGAGTCAACAATTAGCCGGTTCGCAGAAAATCAGGGATTTCCGGAGTTCAAGAACTCATGTCCCACTGCGAAAATTTCAAAACGCCATGAAATCAGGAAGATGCTCAACACTTTGTATCAGACGAACAGTAAAATAAAGGGAAACATCTTTCGCGCCATGAGCCACGTAAAACCCGATTATCTCTTAGGCCCCCCGGTTCCGAATTCGGGTTTGGGATCCCGAAATGCTGATGGACCCCGGAACGGATGCAAAAGATAGGGCATCCTTGATCCGCAATCCTATAGCCCTCCAAAACCCCTTTCTCTTTGCCTGCAATATTGCACGGGCTCGGTCCCCTTTCTGAACACCACACTCACGGCATTAGGACAATCTTCCGATGCAAGGAGCCCGGATTCGGAATCGATTAGGACCTTTACCACCCCTTCGGGCAAAGGGAAATCACAATAGGGTCGGCCGGCCAATGCCTGATTCATAAAATCGATCCATATGGGCAGAGCAGCTCTGGCGCCTGTTTCCTTGTTGCCCAGTGTGCCGTAGTGGTCCAGACCAACCCACACTCCCGCAACAATGGTCGGAGAAAACCCTATGAAAACTGCATCCCTGTAACTGTTGGTCGTTCCGGTCTTGCCGGCCAGGGGACGACCAATACACCTTGCTTTCTTTCCGGTCCCTACCTCAACGACTGCCTGCAACATATCGGTCATGATGGCTGCGGTTTCAGGACTTATCGCGGTCCGCAGATGCGGCCTTGCCCGCCAGACAGATCGCCCCTCCTGATCCAGGACCTCAAGAATCGCAAAGGGTCTCGTCCTCACCCCTTCGTTCGCAAAGACGGCATAGGAAGCTGTTAGTTCGACCAGCGTTACCTCTGATGTTCCAAGCACTAAGGATAGATTCGGCTCCAAGTCCGACTCCATTCCCATCCTGTATGCCCACTGCACAGCAGTAGAAGGGCCGAGTTTGTTTAGAAGTTTTACAGCCGGGATGTTTTGTGATACAGATAAGGCCTGCCTGAGTGTCATCTCACCCTTGAATTTGCCGGAGAAGTTTTGCGGAGTCCAGTCCTGACCCTCTCCGGCACCCTTGAAAACGACCGGGGCATCCCATATCATATAGTTTTGAGCAAAACCGTTTTCTATGGCACAGGCGTAAACCAAAGGCTTGAATGCCGAACCGGGCTGTCTAAGTGCCATGGTGGCACGGTTGAACGAACTTTCCTGAAAATCTTTCCCCCCTACCATGGCCAGAATGGCCCCCTGCCTTGTATCCAGACTGACCAGAGCTGCCTGGGGACTTTCCTGCCGGGTTGCGTCCCCGGCCACCTCGCTTTGCATGGCGGGCGAGCCGGCTTGCAATGGCAGACGACCAGGTTTGAGTAACCCATGCATTTGCATTCGGCCGGAAAGCTCTTCGAGGCCCTTTGCAACAGCCTTTTCAGCAAATTCCTGCATCTTGTAGTTGAGGGTAGTATACACCGTAAGGCCCGTGCGATACACACGGTCACCCCCAAACTTCTTCTCGAGGAGGGCCTGCACATAGGCCACAAAGTAGGATGCCCTGATCGAAATATCCTCGCTTTTTGCAAGCTGCAGCGTGGAGAGCTTTGCCTCTGTAAGCTGATTTTGTGTGATCATGCTGTTTTGAGCCATCTGCTTCAAGACTGAGGCACGTCGTCTAAGCGCCAGGGGCCTGTTGACCAGAGGAGAGTAGCGGGACGGCGACTTGGGCATACCGGCAATCAGTGCAGATTCAGCTAATGTCAGTTCGCCAGCAGGTTTTCCAAAATATGTCGAGGCTGCGGCCTCCACCCCGTAGGCCCCGCTTCCGAAATAAATCTGATTAAGATACAACTCCAAAATCTCATCTTTGGTATAGCGGCGCTCAATCTGTAAGGCGAGAAAGGCTTCTTTGAGCTTCCGCATGATATTTTTGTGTGGACTGAGGAATAGGGTTCTTGCAAGTTGCTGGGAAATGGTGCTGGCCCCCTGCACAAACGCACCAGCCCTTATGTCCCTGATTATGGCCCGAAGTATCCCTTTGAGATCGACCCCTGTGTGCTTGTAGAAGTGACGATCTTCCGTCGCAATGATCGCCTGTTTGAGATAGTCAGAGATCATGTGCAAGGGCACGGGCACGCGCTTTTGGGTAAAGAGCTCGGCCAGCAGCACCTTGTCTGCCGAATAGATACGGGTGACAGCTTCGGGTTTAAAGGTGTCCAGGGCTCGAATTTCGGGCAGGTCACGGGTGAGGGCCAAGAAAAACCCTGCAAGTGCCCCGCTGATCACTGCTGCCGGCACGAAAATGATGAAAATGATATATCTTCTGTGTTTCCGTAAAGTAGTCGCTGGATACTTCTTCATACTCAGTGCTTGAACAAGAAGCCCTCCTTCCCATGGGATAGACCTTTCTTGATGAGTAACCGTTCACGGGTTCAAAGGTTCAGGGGTTCAAAGGTTGTATTCTCATCACCATACGCCATTTTGTAAACGTTTTGTGGCATCCTTCATTCACCAGTTTACACTTTTTCCGAAAAAGCGTGTATTATCGAATTGAATGGCGATGTCCAAACTGGAAATTCGAAATCAGGTAACGCATCTACATTTTTGTGTTTTTCCCAATTTCAAATTTCAAATTTCACTGCCAAAATTCAAGATCAATAAAGTGTAAACTACTTTTGACTTGTCGTGAAGGATGCCCCTTGACCAGACATATGCTTGTAAAACCGTTGACAGCCCTGACAAACATTTATATATGAGAACGTGTCTGTGACTGCGGAAGTGGATAGCTCACTGGTGGGGCTCCCGGACTTCAAATCCGGTGTGGGGCGCTAAAACCGTCCCGGGTGGGTTCGATTCCCATGCACTTCCGCCATCTCTTCTTGATCATCATACCTTTTCAATCGTCTAAAATAAAGCCTCAATGTTAAGCTCTTGATTGAACCTTCCTGTTCCGGCTTTGCTCGCTACCGTGCAGTTTCAAGGTTTCCTGTAATGCCGATATATACCTCGGAAGGTCATAAATGGCGGTTTTTTAGGTGAGTCATGAGCATCAAGAGCAAGGCGCGAAGGCGCGGAATAGCAGGCTATTGCAAGCCAACACCGCTATTGATGTTCATGGCCGGCGAAAAAGTGTCATTTGTGGCCTTTCGAGGTATAAGGATTGAAAAATTGTTTTTGTGGGCTCACACTTCGGTATTTTTCCTTCCCACGAGGTATAATTCGGTCGACGCTGATTGTCGCTCGACGCGGCCGTCATCTCGCCGAACATCAAACATCACCGCATCCTTTTTAGGAGGTGATCTTTTATGTGCGACCGGATTTCAATTGATCCAAAGATTTGCCATGGACAAGCTTGCATTAAACGGACCCGTGTTCCTGTTCATCAGATAGTCCGCATGCTGGCCAATGGAGATACAATTAACGAACTCCTGGAAGAGTATACTTCGCTTGAACGCGAAGATGTTTTTGCCTGTCTTGACTATGTGGCGTCACTAGCGGAAGAGCAGATTACCCCCATTGAGGCATTGGGCAGCGCGATATGAAGATCTGCTATGAAGATCTGCGTGGACGAAAACGCACCATTGATGACCGTTCGAACGCTACGTCAGATGGGCCACGATGTGACAGACATTCGCGGCACAACGGAGGAGGGCAGCACTGATGAGGCTCTTGATTGAACCTTCCTGTTCCGGCTTTGCTCGCTACCGTGCACTTTCAAGGTTTCTAAATTCCTTGACATTGAAACCCATATAGATTATTAAGTAAATTTATAGTAGCTTGCGAAAGGGTGCTATCGTATTTCAGAGATTATCTTTCAACTTCACGCTATTGAAGGTCCCCTCAGCAAGCTGCGGGGAATGCGTTCGCTCTTGCGGTTCAAATCAAAAAATAATTAGGGGCAGCTACCATGATTGGCGTAATTATTCATCTGAGAAACCTGCATGTTGAATCGAACTAGTTGGGAGGAGGAAAAATGGGGGAACTCGCATTTTTTGGATTTGTATTTGGTATTATTGGTCTTATTGCATTTTTCAAAGTACTATCGGTAAACAACAGGGTCCAGAAATTGGAAGAAGATATTAGCAAAGGTGAACTACGAGGTCCGAAGGGAGATAAAGGTGAGGTCGGACCGAGGGGTGACAAGGGAAATGCAGGTGATCCCGGGCCTAAGAGCGACAAAGGTGAGCCTGGGCCAAAAGGTGATAAGGGCGATAAAGGTGATGCCGGGCCTCAGGGTGGCAAGGGTGATGCCGGGCCAACAGGTG
>MAXP01000178.1 GCA_001751085.1 Desulfobacterales bacterium C00003060
GGGCTCCATAAAAGACCGCATTGCCAAGGCCATGATCGAAGCGGGTGAGGCATCAGGGTCCCTGACACATGACAAAATCGTTCTGGAAGCAACCAGTGGCAATACCGGAATTGGTTTGGCCCTGGTCTGCGCACTAAAGGGTCATAAGCTTGTTTTGACTATGTCTGAATCGGCCAGCCTGGAACGCCGGAAGATCCTGCAGGCCATGGGAGCAGAAATCCGGCTGACACCCGATTTTCTTGGGACCGACGGCGCAATAGAAGAGGCGTATCGGATGGCCCGAGAGCATCCTGAAACATATTTTATGACGGATCAATTCAATTCTGAAGCCAACTGGCGGGCCCACTATGATGGCACCGCCCCGGAAATCTGGGAACAGACAGCAGGAAGAATTACCATGCTGGTTGCGACAATGGGGACTACCGGAACCCTCATGGGCACCTCCAGGCGCTTGAAGGAGTACGATCCAGGAATCCGGATTGTGGGTGTGGAACCTTATCTGGGACACAAGATCCAGGGCCTGAAAAACATGAAGGAGTCTTATCGGCCTGAGATATATGAAAAGGACCGCTTAGACAAGAAGGTCAACATCGATGATGAGGCCGCTTATGAGATGACCCGGCGTCTGGCCAGGAAGGAAGGGATCTTTGCGGGCATGAGTTCCGGAGCTGCCATGGCCGTCGCACAAGAAGAAGTCAGGTCCATGCCTGAGGGCATGGTGGTGGTCATTTTCCCTGATGGCGGAGAACGGTATCTGAGCACCCCGCTCTTTGCCATACGAGAGGAAACCGACCTTAGATTTTACAATACTCTGACGCGCGCTAAAGACCCCTTCGTGCCTCTACGACCTGGCAAGGTATCTATTTATTCTTGCGGGCCAACAGTTCACGATCGAATGCACATCGGAGAATGCCGCCGTTTTGTTTTGGGTGACCTTGTTCGACGGTACCTGGAATACAAGAAATATGTGGTTACCCACATCATAAATATTTCCGATTTTAACGACAAGACCATCCATGGGTCTGAAAAGGCCGGCATACCGCTGAAGTCCTTTACTGATAAGTATCTCCAAGCCTTCATGGAGGACATGGAAATCCTTGGTGTCAAACAGGCTACACAATATCCCAGGGCAGGTGAACATGTTGAAGATATGGTTGCACTGACCGGCAGACTTGTGGAAAAGGGGTTTGCCTATGAAAAGCTCCGGTCGGTCTATTTTGATATCTCCAGGTTCTCGGATTACGGCAAACTATCCGGGGTCAATCTTGATAAGATCAAGCTGGGCTCCACAGTTGATCTCGATGAATATGAAAAAGACAACCCAAGGGATTTCACACTCTTAAAGCGAGCCAAGCTTTCCGAACTCAAACGCGGGATCTACACGAAAACCAAATGGGGCCAGGTAAGGCCAAGTTGGCATATCGAATCTGCGGCGATAGCCCTGAAATACCTTGGGGATACCTTTGACATCTATACGAGCAGCCGTGATCTGATCTTTCCACACCATGAAAACGAGGTAGCCGTAAGTGGCGCTCTGACAGGAAAACCCTTGGCATGCTATTGGATACACAGCGAACTAGTGCTGTCTGAAGGAAAGAAGGCAGACCGGAATGTTGCTATCCCATATATCCGAGACCTATTAGACCGCGGATACAGCGGCAGGATGATTCGATACTGGCTTCTCTCCAATCATTACAGAAAACCCTTGAACCTATCATTTGAAGCAATAGATTCAGCCGGCAAAGCCATCCGTCGACTTGATGAATGTGCTCGTTTCCTGAACAGTGTGGAGGACGGACGTCCCTATCCTGACATAGACCAGGTTCTCTATGACATAAAAACCGGCTTTGCAGATGCCATGGATGATGACCTGAATGTGTCATTTGCCATGGCGACCATCTTCCGGATTGTCAGAAAGGTCAATCGCCTGATCAGGCACAAGGATCTGGATCAGGCTGGAGCCGGACGAATCATAAATGCCTTTAAGAAAATCGATGAAGTGCTGAATATCTTGGACTTTGAACAAAAGCCCGAGGGTGCCCAAGTGAAAAACCTTATGCTTGAACGTGAAGAAGCAAGGGGCAGGAGGGACTGGAAGCTGGCAGACCAGATTAGAGAACGCCTTAGCGCCATGGGGGTAGAGGTTAGAGACAAGAAGATTGAAGAGTCCTGATTTCGGAATGTCGAATGCGGAATGCGGAGTTGAGCAGGAAAGGCATATTGTGCTATAATAAGGGTTAATGGCATCCTTCACGACAAGTCAAAAGTAGTTTACACTTTGTTGATCTTCTGTTTTGGTAATGAAATTTGAAACTTGAAATGTGAAATTGGGAAAAACCCAAAGATGTAGATGCGTTACCTAATTTCAAATTTCGAATTTCCAGTTTGGACATCGCCATTCAATTCGATAATACACGCTTTTTCGAAAAAAGTGTAAACTGGTGAATGAAGGATGCCGGATTAATACCAAACATAAGACAGCTTGCGTTTCGTAAATATTCGGTTAACCCGTTCGCCCGTTGTCCGGTTCACCGGTTCGACAACTTAAATTCTTGGTGGCAAACAACCTCAAAGCTCAAGGCTGAAAGCTCAAAGCAACACAATTAAATCCCATGCTCTTAGCTTTTCTTCCTTTCAGCCTTGAGCTTTGAGCTTTAAGCTTACAGCTTTTAACCGCCGGTCGGCTCAGGTTATTGAGAAGATACTAAGAATGCGGCAAAGGGAAATAGAAAAAGATGAAAAACTCCGCAATCGACAATCCGGAATCGACAATCATTACCCCGGTCTTTTTTCCTTTTACTTTCATATCCCCTTCGATAGTGGAGGCCATGTCGCTCTGTTTCAACCGAGTGGCTGTATATCATCCGGCCCACTCCAAGCCTGAAAATGCCCTTGGGCCCTGGATCGACATGGGCTTCCTGGATGTTCGTAGCCCTTTGGAAAAGGTCATAGACAAGAAGACATTGGAGGCAGCACTCCCGAATTTCAGGTGCTGGGGACTCCTGCACCAGCATTCTGACACGGCTTACCTGAAGTCCGTTGGAAACGATATTGCCCCTGTTACTCCTGAGACACCATCAATCGCATCTGATATTAGGGCCACAGCCTCAAAAACAAAGACCTCAAAGGGATCTGAAGAGAGCCAGCTCTCCCTCCAGCTATTTCTTCACCTGGCGCAGGAATTCGACCAGCAAGCCTGGGAATTGAGGCAACAACTGAAGCGGTTCGATCACCAGTACCAGGCGTTACAAACGTCATTTCGCCAGGACGAGACCGAGCAGGGACACGTCCCGATCCCCAAAGAGGTTTTCCCTGTTATGGGGCAAGATCCGGGGGACTATATGATCGAAAAACGGATAGCTGCCTGGAACCGTCTCTTCCAAAAAGGCCCTGCCGGCTCTAACGTCCTTTTTACAAATTCCCAGTCAGCCCTCACTTGCCTTCTTGACAAAGCAGAAGACGGAATCGAGGTGTTGAATCTGAACTTCACCTACTCGCAAGCCGAGTCAACAAAGTTGTCCAAGAACCATCCCTCGTGGGTCGATCACATCCAGGAAATCTTCAATAAGGTCCTTACGACACCATGGAGCCGGACCTTGCAAGAAAGGATTGCACAGATGGGCAGTGAAATAGATACTATGATTGATTCCTGGAGTGAATCAACAATGAAATCACATGACAGGACCGCATCTTTTCGCTGGTTTGTCGTACCTGACCAGGGCGCTCCCGGCCTGTTGAATAGATGCTGTGGTGTGGACACTGGCAATGAAGATGACGAAACGGTAGAGTTCAAGAATACCCTGGTAGGAATAATCGAAGAAAGCCGATCCGCCCACCATAGTAACGCTTAGGCATTGGCGGGCAGGGCAACTGTCTGTTTAGCGACGAAGCGATCTTATTGTATTTTTTTGCCGAGAATTGCTGAACTATCATATGAAGGCTTGACGATTTTATAGAATTGGTGTATTAGAGCATAATTCATAATAAGGGATGAAGCTGTTCTGAATGTAGAATCTGTTGAAAAAAGAGAGAAAGGAGGCGTCATAAAATGTTCGTACCAACTGTGGATACAGCTAAGTGCATTGGTTGTGGAGAATGCGTAGAGGTTTGTCCGGTCGAGGTTTTCGAACTTGAGGATGAAAAGGCCGTGGCTGTCAATGCAGATGAGTGTTTGGGGTGTGAAAGCTGCGTTGAGGTTTGTGAGCAAGAGGCAATTACAGTGGAAGAAACATAATGTGATCGCGGTCACTGGAAGCTGGTCCTTGGTCCTGGTCGAACCGGAATCAAGGACCAGCTTCCAATCCTGTCCCCGTTAGTATTCAACCTTTCTTCAAGCACGTCACCTTGTACTCTTCTGTTCAATAAGCATTTGTTCGGCGCATACCTGTGCAGCAAATCAGGCAAATCCAACATCCACATTCCGGAATACTGCACTACCATATATGCGCCACGGCATTTGGATATGCGGCAATCCTGTTTCAAGTTCAGCCATTCCTTGTGAAACGCATCTTCTTGCCCCATTCACACAAAAAGGCCTCAACAAAGCGAATACAAAGAAATGGGCAAGCCGAACCAGGATACACACCAATGGTTCTTCACCTGTGCAAGGATATGCAGGCCTATTTCACGGGGGGCCCCATGGGAAATCCTCCGTGGAAACACCTCGACCTGAGCGGGCTGACCCCCTTGCAAAGGGCTGTGCTGGAAGCTGTGAAACGCGTTCCTCGCGGAGCCACCCGATCTTATGCCCAAATAGCCGCACAGGTCGGATACCCTCGGGCCTGTCGTTTTGTGGGGTCCGCCCTTGCCAGGAATCCTTTCCCCATCTTGATCCCATGTCATCGCATCGTCCGAGCTGACGGCTCACCAGGCGGCTTTCATGGTGGAACCGACCTCAAAAAACGCATGCTTTTGCTTGAAAAACGTCAAGTTGTGCGGTTAGGCCGTTGAGCTTCTGAAGGGCATTGCAACTTGAAACATTTCGAGCTGTGCGGTTAGAAAACTATTTAAAATCAATCACGAAAACACGAAAGTACGAAAACACGAAACAAGGCATGAAAATCAAGTTACTGGGGCTGGTTGCCTGAGCTGGGATACATACAGTCACCACTTACTATGAAATGATGCCAGTTACCGGCATTTTTTCGTGTTTTCAATCTTTCGTGCTTTCGTGATAATTCTTTTTTTTTCGTGTGTTGAATGCTCTGACGTGTAACCGCACAGCTCGAAAAATTGTAAATCGTAGAAGAGGGTTCCAGCCTCTTAAATCAGCGGCAGGATGCCGCTGCTACTTTTCAATCAAGTGTAAAGTAAAAATGAAGGATGCCCAAATTTGCGGGATGAATGGTCCTGGTCACCATGTGAAATTACGCTAAAATGATGCGCAGCTTAACTCCGCAATCCGAAATCCGAAATACTATAACTCTCATGCTTGGGAAAGGCCCGGAAATTGCATAAACAAGTGCAGGCGAGACAAACCCATAAGCCGTTTTTCCGGAGCCAATATTCAAGTATTCCAACATTCCAACTGCAGGCGCAGGGGGGCTATCATATCAAAATGTTGGCAGTTTTTGCTTGGAGCTTCCGAAAACACACCATGAGAGGACAGGGAGATGCGTTTTGACAAATGGTTGAAGAGATTATCTCTGAAAAACAAGGATCTCCATTATAAGCTCATCCTGATATTTGGCCTCTTTTTTCTGTTCCCTGTGTTGGGCTTTGTATTGATTTGTATTAGATATAACATAACGAATGACAAT
>MAXP01000179.1 GCA_001751085.1 Desulfobacterales bacterium C00003060
TCATGAAGACGATTAAGGCAACCGGCATGGCCAAAAAGATACCAATCTGGGTTCACACTGCCACGGACCATGCCGTTCTTAAACCGCTGGGAATGGAAGCCCCTGAGGGCGTACTTGGTACCATGGACTACCACTTTTACTACCCTGATACGCCGGCCAACAAATCATTTGTAAAGGCATTTCGAGCCGAATACGGTAATCCTCCCGGTTTTCCTGCATTTCATGGTTACATCACCGCCCATTTCATAGCCGAGGCATATAAAAAGGCAGGATCTGTTAACACGGAGAAATTTATTGATGCCCTGGAGGGGCTCAAGATTGCAAGCCCCGTAGGTGAGATAGAGATGCGTGCCTGTGATCATCAAGCCGTTCTTCCCATGTATTTAGGAGTAACCGGGAAGGCCCCCGGGTACAATCATATGATCTCCACTGATATTGTGACCCTGCCTGGTAAGGATGTTATGCCGACATGTGAGGAGATTATGAAGGCACGCGGGAAATAGAACTAACCCCTGGTTCGCTGTTTTAGCCTACTCTAATGGAACGCTTGAACCTGGGATAAATGAAAAGATGAGTTGTTGGGTAGTTGAGAGGCTAACAGTTTATTTTCCTTTCACACCTCAACAACTCAATAATTTGAAAGGTTAACCCTTCAGAGGAAAATACCAACCATGGAATTCGGGGCTACTTTTACTGTTTCTGCCTTAGGCAGTCAATTCCTTATCGGTTTGAGCCGGGCGATGATTTTATTCATAGTCTCTGCCGGGATGAGCTTTGTTCTTGGAGTACTCAGGGTCCCAAATGTTGCTCATGGTTCACTTTATATGATCGGAGCATTTGCGGCCTTTAGTATCTCCACCCTATTTGGCGGCGGATCCACCGGTTTCTGGATAGCGCTAATCTTCGCCCCGCTTGTAGTTGCCCTTGTCAGTTTTATAGCAGAGAGGTCGCTATTCTGTCATCTGTACGAAAGAGAACACCTGATGCTGCTGCTATTTACCTTTGCGCTAATGCTTATCCTTGGGGACCTGGTAAAGATGGTCTGGGGTGCCGATTACAGGTCCATCACAGCCCCTGTTTTCCTCCAGGGCTCGGTGCCCGTATTTGAGTCGCGTTTTCCCCGATACAATCTCTTTCTCCTCATTATTGGGCCTTTGGTGGGCATTGGATTGTGGCTCTTTTCGAACAAAACCAAGATAGGGAAGATTGCCAGGGCAGCGGCCGTTGATAGAGAGATGGTGGGTGCAATCGGTATAAATGTGAGCTGGGTATTTGCCTTTGCTTTCGTCCTGGGCTGTTTCCTTGCCGGATTAGGAGGCGCCCTGGTCGCCCCATCCATAAGCATTTGCCTGGGAATGGACCATGACATTATTATCGAAGCCTTCCTTATTGTCACTATTGGGGGATTGGGGAACATGTGGGGGGCCCTTGTAGGTTCACTTATCTTCGGATTGACTCAATCCTTTGGTATTTTGTTCTGGCCACAGTTCGCCATAGTTTTCCCATACATTGCGGTGGTGATTGTGCTGACATGGAAGCCCAGGGGGATGCTTAAATCGGTCTGGTGATAAAATTTCTGACGAAATTTTATACAGCGCAGCTTCGCTGCTATTGACTTAATGTTATCCTGCTTGAAATCCTAATTACTGAGCGGCGAAGCCGCGGTTTATAAAATTGCGAAGCAATTTTATGAGGAGCTGAATTTGTTCAGAGATATTTTCAGTCTGAAATCACTTGTACTTCCGGTTGCTATCTTTGTTGTTCTGCTTATCCTGCCGTCAATCATTCCGAGATTTTACACCTATATTCTTGCCGTAATCTTCGTGACGGCCCTGCTGGCAATGAGCCTTAATATGGTAGTGGGCCACGGCGGGTTGTTTCAGTTTCATCATGGGGCCTTTTACGGTGTGGGGGCATATACTGTCGCCCTTATGGCGACCAAGACTTCCCTGCCCATATGGGTTGGTTTTATCGCCGGACCCATCATGGCAGCGCTCGCAGGACTTATAATCGGCCTGTTTTGCGTCAGGCTGACTAGGTTGTACTTTGGAATGCTTCAGATCTCATTAGGATCACTGCTATGGGCGATCGTTTTTCGCTGGTACAGCCTTACAAGCGGCGATGATGGCATCCATGGCATTCCAATGCCTCCCATTATCTCCTCCCAGAACAACGCCTATTACTTTATCCTGATCCTTCTAACAATTTGTTTAATAGTCCTGTATCTGATTTTCAAATCCCCTTTTGGAGCAACCCTTCAGGCCATACGCGACAATCCGGAGCGATGCGAGGCAATCGGCATTAATGTCAGGCGCCATCAGCTCATTGCCATAGTTATCGCCACGTTCTTTGCCGGTATTGCCGGGGTTCTTTTTGTCGTACTTGAAGGTTCGGTTTTTCCGGACCTGCTCTTCTGGGTTTATTCGCTTGAGATATTCATAATGTG
>MAXP01000180.1 GCA_001751085.1 Desulfobacterales bacterium C00003060
GGCTATTGATGTTCATGGCCGGCGAAAAAGTGTCATTTGCTGCCTTTCGAGGTATAAACGTTCACGGGGGGTTCTCTTATCCCTTGATCACTCCCATGGGTTTGAGCCTTGCCACTTTTTTGCCGATCCCTGCCTGGTGTACAACGTTAACCACATCGGCCACATCCTTATAGGCTTCGGAGATCTCTTCCTTTATGGTCCCTTTGCCGGCACTCTGAACGTAGATCCCCTGATCTTCAAGTTCACGGATTATTGCGCGTCCCTTTGCAACCTTTTTTGCCTGGTGCCTGCTCAGCAAGCGGCCGGCCCCGTGGCAGGTGCTTCCAAAGGTTTCTCTGAGCGCGGTATCTGTGCCCACCAATACATAGGAATAGCGCCCCATGTCTCCGGGAATCAACACAGGTTGTCCCGCTTCTTTGTAGTCTTCCGGTATAAAAGGAGAATGAGGGGGTAATGCCCTGGTCGCCCCCTTGCGGTGGACGCATAGCTTTTGCGCCTTGCCATCCACCTCGTGAGTCTCCACTTTGGCTATGTTGTGGCAGACATCATAAACGAGATCAAGCCCAAGTTCACCGGGCCCCATCTGAAGCACTTGTTGAAAGGTCTCTCGAACCCAGTGGGTAATCAGTTGGCGATTGCAAAAGGCAAAATTGGCCGCACAGGCCATGGCCGAAAGGTATTGCCGGCTTTCCTTAGATGCTACGGGAGCACAGCATAACTGTTTATCCGGCAAGTCTATCTTGTACTTGGCTGATGCATTGAGCAACACCTTGATGTAGTCGTCACATACCTGGTGTCCAAGCCCCCGTGAACCTGTATGCACCATCACGGTTACCTGCCCTTTGCGTAAGGACAAGATCCTGGCAGAAGTCTCGTCATAGATCTCTTCAACGAGACCGATTTCAACAAAATGATTCCCTGATCCCAGGGTTCCGAGTTGATCCTTACCCCGTGTGCGTGCCCTCTGAGAAACAAACTCCGGTTTGCCGCCGGGAATACAACCGCCTTCTTCAATATGTTCAAGGTCCTCTTGGCTGCCATACCCATGCGAAACGGCCCACCCGGCTCCCTGTGCCAGCACACTGTCCATCTTGTTGGCCGACAGTTTAAGATCTTTGCGCCGGGACCCAACACCTGAAGGAATATTCCTGAATAAGGCACCGACGAGGGTCGGTATCCGGTCCCTTATCTCTGCAGCATCCAGATCTGAGCGCAACAGGCGAACACCACAATTGATGTCGTAGCCGACCCCGCCGGGAGATACGATACCGTTCTCCATGTCAAAGGCAGCAACCCCGCCAATAGGAAATCCATATCCCCAGTGTATGTCAGGCATTGCCAAAGAGCGGCCCACGATACCCGGAAGACAGGCCACATTGGCTACCTGTTCAAGGCTTGCGTCCTTTCTGATCTCAGCCAACATCTTCTCATCGGTATAGACCAGCCCCTCTGTTCGCATCTTTCCCTTTTTCGGAATAAGCCAGCGAAAATCGTCCAGCTTCTCTACATCTATGTCCGTTGACATGGAGGTCACCTCCGTCAATTTAGTCGGGGCAAAGTCCCGGTTTGGTTCATATGTCCAATATGACCTGGGCTTCCCAAACCCCTCGTATTTCCCTTACGTACAACTTGTGATAAGTAACCGCTTTGATTACTGCTTTGATCTCATGGCGTGCAGGATCTAATACTTCTCCACCCACGTTCGCTTGTAAGCGGTTATCCTCGATCAGTTTGACCTGAAACCTCTTAAAGATCAGCCTCTCAGTATCGAACAGATAAAGGAATTCATGCAGCCATCTGACCATCAAATCGTCCAAGGCGCCTGCCTCCAGTTCTACGGACCTTTCTATCCTTTCTTTTACTGTTTTGAGTGACACAATGCCCTCAAAAAAGGCCTCTGCCGCATGGGTAAACAGCTCCTCCGGGCTATCACCGTAGGCCTTGAACCCCAAATCCGCTGTATGCTCTATGTACTCGTATTTCTTAGCCGCTACCTTGGTTTTCAAGCCAACTAAAATCCTTCCCGGCCACCCATTAACACTTGATAGCATTTCGGAGTTCGGCCTGCCCTGGCGCTCGCTTCATATTGCAACCACAGAGCCTATTGGCCAGGTCTGGGCCAGGGAGTTCGGAGTTAAGCTGCACATCATTTTAGCGTAATTTCACATGGTTATCAG
>MAXP01000181.1 GCA_001751085.1 Desulfobacterales bacterium C00003060
CCCGTCCTTCAAGTCAGAAAGTAAAGATCGGATAGTCTGCCCTAAGACGGGATGTGCAAGGTCTGGTGCGATGTTGCAAAGGGGTCTGAGGACAAACCGCCTTTGGTGCAGCCTCGGGTGAGGGATCTCCAGCAATGTTGTACGCAAGACACGATCATCGTAAAACAGGATGTCAAGGTCCAAGGTCCTGGGGCCGAACATAGCTTCTCCGGGACGACGTCCCATTGAATGTTCAATTGCCTTAAGTTGTGCGAGAAGGTGTTCTGGTTCAAGATCGGTACTAATCTTAGCCACACCATTTACAAACCAATCTTGACGCTCCAAGTGAATCGGTTCGGTCTCATACAGAGGAGATCGGGCATCGACTACGCAACCCTCGCAGCCATCAATCATTGCGATCCCCTTCTGACAATTGTCGGCCTTGTCCCCGATATTCGATCCTACCCCTATGTAGGCCGTATGTGTATAACCCATATCTTGAAAAACAATAGATCTTCCGTGACAATCGACCTCTAACCTTAGGGCTCCATAGGCGCCTTGCGGGTAAACGGGCCCAACCGGATCATTCGTTCCACTGCTTCACGGATTTCTTCTCGGTCAACTGTGAGGGCCATTCTGACAAATCCTTCACCTGCTGTGCCAAATCCATTTCCAGGTGTGGTCACAATGCCGGCTTCTGTCAAAAGCAGGCTGGCAAACCCTGCTGACGTGTACCCATGAGGCACCTCGACCCAAAGATAGAACGTGGCACGCGGTGTTTCTACCGACAACCCCATGGAGCGGAGACCGGCCACCAGGATATCTCGACGCTCAGCATATGTCTGCCTCATATCCTCAACACATGCCTGGCCCCCTTCCAAAGCTGCGATCCCCGCAATCTGAATGGCCTGAAATACACCGGAATCGATGTTGTTCTTCACCTGACCCAAAGCGCTGATTACATCTGCACAACCGACCGCAAACCCAATCCGCCATCCTGTCATATTATAGGTCTTGGAAAGAGAGTGAAACTCGATTCCAACAGATTTAGCCCCTTCCGCCTCAAGAAAACTCATCGGCCTATAACCATCAAAGGCCATCTCCGAATAGGCGGCATCGTGACAGATTATCACATTATATTCCGCTGCAAATGCGACCACTGACTCAAAAAAACCCCTGGTAGCCACTGCTGCCGTGGGATTGTTTGGATAGTTTATGAACATCATCTTTGCCATTTTGGCCACTTCCGGTGAAATGGCTTCAAGGTCAGGCAAAAATTTATTCTCTTTTAGAAGATCCATAAAATATGGTTTTCCACCCGCAAACTCGGTGCCGATATGGTAAACAGGATACCCAGGACTGGCTACAAGGGCAATATCCCCTGGATTAATAAAGGCCAAAGGGATGTGGGCAATCCCCTCTTTGGATCCTATCAAGGTCACGACCTCTGAGCCGGCATCCAGGTCTACGTTAAAACGCTGCTTGTACCACTTTGCCACCACAGCATTAAGGTCAGCCATCCCTGAATATGAAGGATATCGATGATTGGCTGGATCTGAAACCGCCTTCTTTGATGCCTCGATAATATGGACCGGGGTTGGAAGGTCTGGATCCCCGACACCAAGATCAATAATGTCAATTCCCTTGGCCCGAACATCTTCTTTCAGGCGATCGATCTCCTTGAAAAGATAAGGAGGAAGGCGTTTCAATCTCTCTGCTCTCTCAATCTTCAACATAGTCCTCCCAAAGCACGCCCTCATAGATAACCCTTGCATCTCCTTCAAGGAATACGTTGCAAAAGCCTTCTGAAGACATCTCAAAATAGACCTTGAGCGCTTCCCCTCCCCGGGTATGAAGCACTGCAGGAGAAGCGGCATTCCCTTGTATGGCAGCAATGAGTGCAGTTGCCACGGATCCTGTCCCACAGGCCAAGGTCTCATCTTCCACACCACGCTCATAGGTACGAATTGCAATCGAGCCATCATCGAGTTGTTCTGCGAAATTGACATTTGTGCCCGCTGGGGCGTAGCGTTGATGGGACCTTATGGCCCGGCCAGCCATTAAAACCGGACTTTTTTCCAGGTCATCGACCCAGATCACCACATGGGGCACCCCCACAGTGATACTGCTTACCATCCATGTCTCTTGTTCAACATCCAAGGCATAATCAATCTCGGGCATGGTCGGGCCCGGCATCTCCAACCTAACGCGCCGCCCGGTCACATCGGCCCGGATCACCCCTGACTTCGTCTCAAAACTCAGCCGAGGACCTGCGATCCCCTTCAGATAGGCAAGCCTTGCAGCACAACGCCCACCGTTGCCGCACATTTCGACCTCTCCGCCATCTGCATTGAAAAAACGCCATTTGAAATCCGCCCGTTCCGAGGCTTCGATGAGGATTACCCCGTCAGCCCCCACCGAAACCTTCCTTCGGCAGATTGAGGCCACAAACCTGCCAAGGGTATCTTCGTCAAGAATACACTCTCGGTTATCAACGAGAACAAAATCGTTTCCGCTGCCACTCATCTTGTGGAAAGGTATGGAGGCCTGTGTCATGGTTTCAGTCATTTGTTATTTGTGAATAACGCTTCTTTTACAAAAAGGGCGGAATCGACTCCCCCTTAATCAGATCCTCGTAAGACTCTCGCCTCCTGACAACATGGAATTGATCTTGATGGACCATGACCTCCGGGACTCTGGGTCTTGAATTGTAATTAGAAGACATCGTAAAACCGTACGCACCCGCACTCATAAATGCCAGCAGGTCTCCTGCCTCTACCCGGGGGATATCACGATTCCGGGCAAAGAAGTCTGCCGTTTCGCAAACAGGTCCAACAACGTCCACACTGATGGTCTCCTTCTGATCTCTGACCACAGGTTTAATAGCGTGGTATGCATTGTAAAGGGATGGCCTGACAAGATCGTTCATGGCTGCATCCACAATCACAAAATCTCTGTCCTCACCCTCCTTGGTATATAGAACCTTAGATACAAGGATGCCTGCGTTGCCGGCAATTACCCGGCCAGGCTCCAATATAAGTGTAAAGGATGAATCACCAAGGGCGTCTAAGATCGCCTTAGCATATTCGTTCGGGTGAGGAGGAGATTCTTGATCGTATGTGATCCCAAGGCCTCCCCCTATATCAAGATAGGAAATCGAGATGCCAAGGGCCTCCAACACAGTAATCAGCTCCCTGATGCGGTGCAGGGCGCTTACGAACGGGGCAACCTCCGTAACCTGGGATCCGATATGGCAACTGATGCCGATGACTTCCACATTTGACAAACCAGTGGCCGCTTTGTACGCCTCTGCAGCCGATTCCATGCCCAACCCGAACTTGTTCTTCTTCAAGCCTGTTGATATGTAAGGATGAGTCCTGGGATCAACATCCGGGTTCACACGAAGCGCAATTCGCGCCTTTTTTTTCAGGCGGGCACCACAGCCGTTTATGAGATCCAGCTCCTGAAATGATTCAACATTAAACATCAGAATGCCGGTTTGGATGGCATAGTCTATCTCGTCCACACGCTTTCCCACACCCGAGTAGACAATCCTTTCCGGACGGATACCGGCTTGGGTCCCGCGAAACAACTCCCCGCCTGAAACGATGTCCAGGCCACCTCCAAGGCCGGCAAAGAGTCTCAGCACGGCTAAGTTGGAATTAGACTTGGCAGAAAAACAGATTAGATGGGGCACGCCCTCAAATGCCTTTTGGAAGGCAATGAAGTGACGTCGAAGGGTAGCGTGGCTATAGAGATAAAAGGGGGTCCCCACGTTCTCTGCAATCTCCGAGACAGGAACACCCTCACAAAACAAATGGTTATCTCGATACTGAAAATGATGCATGGCAGACTCGTTATTCGTTTCCTCAAACCCATCGAGGGGTTTCAGTACTCCATGGCTTCAACGATCCTATTGGGCCGAAGCCCCCTGGTCCGATCCCACAGCAAACTCCACGATGTTGGAATCCTTACTCACTCCGCCGCTTTTATGATAGACCACGACCTTGTAAGCATAGCGATGATCAGCCTTTATGTTATCCGGGAAGACAATACGATCCCCTTCCACGCGTGCAGGTTTTGGATCATCAAGTTTGATGTCAAGGTAGTGTTCAAAAGGGATTGGACATCCTGGGCATATTTCCGCTGAAATATGCGATTCGGACTTGTAGACCCCGAAGTGCTCCAACCCATCAAACAGGGTATTACCCTTATTCAAAACCGACCAGGTCAATAAAACTTTGTCCCCGATGGTTTCTGCCTTGAGGTCTTTTACCGCAGGAGGAACTGTGGCCTCAGGTGCTGCAGGTGGGGCCTTCTTTCCGCATTGCGGGAAAAAAATCAGAAACCCCAAACAGATTATGAGATTAATTCTCGGCAGATTCAAGCTCAAGGGCCTCCTGTGCCTTATCGATCGCCTTAACCACGTTTTCCTTAGCCGTACCGCCTGCAGACACTCGCCTGTTAACCATTTGTTCTAATGTCAGGACATCAAAGATATCTTCTTCAAATAGTTTGGAAAACCCTTTCAGCTCACTCAGGGAAAGGTCCAGCAGTTCTTTGTCTTGATCCATTGCATGTCGTACGACCCCCCCCACACAACGATGTGCGTCTCGAAATGCCACGCCCTTGGTTACCAGATAGTCCGCCATGTCAGTAGCATTCAGAAAGCCTCTTGAAGCTGCTTTCTCCATGGCTTTGCGGTTCAGTTTCAACCTCGGGAGGAGTTTTTCATACACCTCAAGGCATGCCTTAACAGTATCCACTGTGTCAAACAGGGGTTCCTTGTCTTCCTGCATATCCCGATTGTAGCTAAGGGGGAGGCCCTTCATCAGGGCAAGCAGCGCCATCAGGTTTCCAAACACCCGCCCTGCCCTGCCCCGGACCAACTCCGGCACATCCGGGTTCTTTTTCTGCGGCATTATACTGCTCCCGGTGGCGAACGTATCAGGTATTTCCACAAAACCGAATTCAAGAGACGACCACAGGATCAACTCTTCTGAAAGGCGACTCATATGAACCATGCAGATGCTTGCAGCAGCAAGAAACTCCATGATAAAGTCCCGACTACTCACTGCGTCAATGCTATTGACAGAAACCTCGGGAAACTCAAGGAGATCGGCGGTATACTCTGCGTCGATCGGATATGTTGTTCCAGCTAACGCCGCACTACCAAGGGGCATCACATTGATTCGCCTAAGGGCATCCTCGAACCGGGCCCGGTCTCGTTTAAACATCTCATAATAGGCCATGAGGTGGTGAGAAAAAAGCACTGGCTGGGCACGCTGAAGGTGCGTATATCCGGGCATGACGACATCAACATGCTTTCTTGCAAGTTCCACCAATATCCGTCGCAGGCCCGTGAGCCTTGCAAGAATGCTTGCCACCTCATCACGGAGATACATCCTGACATCAAGCACCACCTGATCGTTTCGACTTCTCGCGGTGTGAAGTTGTTGTGCGGCCCTGCCGATTTCTGCGACAAGCCGGCTCTCGATATTCATATGGATATCTTCCAAGGATTGATCCAGCCCAATATTTCCACGCTCAATATGCCTCCCAATCCTGCCAAGGCCTTCTACAATCTGGGAAGCATCATCCTCGGAAATGATGGATTGTTTAGCCAGCATGCGACAGTGGGCTATACTACCTTGAATATCATAAGAGTAAAGCCGCCTGTCAAAGCCGATCGAAGCCGTAAACGACTCCACAGCCTGGTCTGTTTTTTCAGCAAATCTGCCATCCCACGGCTTTTCCGACACGGCGCACCTCGTCAATCGTTTGTCATGGTCACTCGTCATTGGTCACTCGTCATTGGTCACTGCCTGCCTATACTATCTACTGCCCTCTCTCTTTCTTCAACAAGGCATGAATACGAAGCCTTAAGGCATTAAGTTGGATAAAACCTTCCGCATCCTGCTGGCGATATACGTTGTCTGCTTCAAATGTGGCAAAATCACGCCTGTATAGGGACATATCGGATTTGCGACCCAAAACACGGCAGTTTCCCTTGTAAAGCTCCAGCCGTACCGTACCTGAAACCGTCTCCTGTGTTTCATCTATCATAACCTGCAATACCTTCATCTCCGGCGAGAACCAGAAACCATAATAGACGAGTTCAGCATACTTAGGAACCAATGAATCCCGAAGGTGCATTACCTCACGGTCCATGGTAATCGACTCCATTGCCATGTGCGCCACCCTCAGGATAGTACCACCCGGGGTCTCATACACCCCTCGAGACTTTATCCCCACAAACCGGTTTTCCACCAGATCTACCCGCCCTATGCCGTTTCGGCCCCCAAGCATATTCAATCCCGCAAGAAGCTCACCAGGAGAAAGCCTTTCGCCATTGACGCCTACGGGGTCCCCTCGCTCAAATGAAACCTCCACAACCTCAGGCCTGTCAGGCGCTTCAAGGGGAGACACCGACATCGTAAACATGCCCTCTGGAGGGCTTTCCCACGGGTCCTCGAGTATTCCTCCCTCATAGCTAACATGAAGCACGTTTCGATCCATGCTGTAGGGCTTTTCCTGGGTTGCAGTTACTCGAATACCATGCTCTTTTGCATAATCCATAAGCGACTGACGCGAATTCAGTTGCCACACTCGCCATGGCGCAATAATCTTCAGTTCAGGGGACAATGCTTGGTAGGCCAGCTCAAATCGCACCTGGTCATTCCCCTTGCCTGTGGATCCGTGACTTACACTATCCGCACCCACTTTCTGCGCCACCTCAACCTGGCATTTGGCAATAATAGGACGCGCAAGGGAGGTCCCAAGAAGATAGTGGCCTTCATATATTGCGTTTGCGCGAAAGGCTGGAAACACATAGTCTCGCACAAATTCCTCTTTCAGATCCTCTACGACGACTCCTGCGGCACCGGTGTCCAGGGCCTTCTTCCTCACACTGTCCAGATCTTCTCCCTGGCCGATATCAGCCACAAAGGCAACCACCGGGCATTCGTAAGTCTCGACCAACCACTTCAAAATAATGGATGTGTCAAGGCCTCCTGAATAGGCCAGAACTATTTTCTTGATTTTACTTGTCATTGGTCACTTGTCATTGGTCATTGCTCAATTGTCAATTATTAATCTTTAATTATTAATCTTCAATCCTCTGAGCGCTTATGAATCTTTCCAGGATTGCCTTGTGCATATGAAGCTTGTTTTCTGCCTGATCCCACACAACCGAATTGGCTCCTTCCAGGATATCTGCTGTAATCTCCTCGCCCCTGTGGGCCGGCAGACAGTGCATGACAATCACGTCCTGTTTGGCCATGGCCAACAGGTTATGGTTCACCTGGTACGGTTCAAAAAATCCCTTTCTCAACCCCTGTTCATTTTCGTGGCCCATGCTGGCCCACACATCCGTATAAATTACATCAGCATCTCGAACCGCTTCCTTAGGGTCGGATATTACAACAATTGTCCCCATCGTATCCTTCAGGGCAGACTCAATAATGACCGCGTCAGGCTGATAGCCTTCAGGGCAGGCAACCACCAGGTTCAACGGTAAGACAGCCGCTGCATTCAGCCAGGAATGAGCTACATTGTTTCCGTCACCAACCCAGACTATCTTGAGGCCTTCCAGCTTCCCCCTTTTTTCCAATATTGTCATAAGATCGCTCAAGACCTGACAGGGATGATACAAATCGGTCAGGCCATTGATGACAGGAATCGACGCTGATGCTGCCAACTCCTTGAGTAGGTCCTGAGAATAGGTCCGCACTACCAGGCCATCCACATATCTTGAAAGCACATGGCCTGTATCGGCAATGGGCTCATTCCGAATCAACTGGATGTCCTGGACATCCAGGAAGAGAGATGTCCCGCCAAGCTGGACCATAGCTGCCTCAAAGGAGACTCGCGTTCTCGTGGAAGGCTTATCAAAGATAAGCCCCAAGATNNCCCGATAGGGAATGCCTGCTGCATGTCGCTCTTTCAACTCAAGCGACCGCATAAACAGACCCTCACAATCATCAGCAGTTAGATCTCTAAGCGTTAAAAGGTCCTTTTTCATCTCATTACTCGTTACTCGTTTTAAACTTTATCCCTCCGATTTCCTGGAAAGATCTTCGAATACTGCATCCAAACACACAATAAGTGAATCTATCTGTTCCTCTTGGATAATCAGCGGTGGAATAAACCGCAGAATGTGCTCTTGTGCGCAATTTATCAAGAATCCTCGCTCCATGCATGCCTTTACAATAGAGACACCATCAATTGCCAGATCCAAGCCGAGCAAGAGGCCCTCGCCGCGGACATCCTTAATAAAGGTATGTTTTGATTTGAGATCAAGAAGCCGATCTTTGAAATACCGCCCTACCCTTTCACAGTTACTAAGAACACCTTCCTCCACAAGCGCCTTCGCAACCACAAGCGCCGCCGCCGCAACCAGCGGGGTACCGCCAAAGGTGGAGGCGTGAGACCCAGGGGTGAAGGCCGCAGCGACCTTTTCCTTGGCAAGCATTGCACCCATGGGAAGCCCGTTGGCCAAGGCCTTGGCCAGTGTCATGATATCCGGCGTCATGGCGAAATGTTCGTATGCAAAGAGCTTTCCTGTCCGACCCATTCCGGTCTGCACTTCGTCAAAGATAAGGAGTAATCCTTCCCGGTCACAGATCTCCCTCAGGCCTTCGAGGTATCCAGGGACAGGACTTCGAACACCACCCTCACCCTGGATAGGCTCAACCATGACAGCACAGCTCTCCTCAGTGACGGCCTCCCGAACAGCTTCCAAATCATTAAAGGCAACGATATCAAAACCCTCCAACATGGGTTCAAACCCTTTCCGGATCTTTGGCTGGCCAGTGGCGCTGAGTGTGGCCATAGTGCGACCATGAAAAGACCCCTCCGTGGTTATTATCCTGAAGCGTTCGGGGACACCTCGATCCCTAAAATACTTTCGGACCAGTTTGATCGCCGCCTCATTTGCTTCTGCACCGCTATTGCAGAAAAAGACCCGGTCCGCAAAGGAATGCTCAACCAGCCACTCAGCCAACTCTATTTGTGGCCGGGTATAGTAGAGATTCGAAACATGCACTAGACGGCGTGCCTGATCCGCAATAGCCTTGGCAATACCAGGATGAGCATGCCCGAGATTGCAGACTGCGATCCCGGCCACAAAGTCTGTATACTCACGCCCTGTTGCGTCCCACAGCGTACACCCGTCGCCCTTGGTCAACACTATCGGAAACCGCGTGTATGTAGCGGCCATGACCTGGTCTGCGGTCTTTATTTGGTTATTTTTCATTTTTCATTTGTCACTCGTCAATTGACCATTGACCATTGACTAAGCACTCACCTCCGTTGCAATTCCCTTGTCTGTGAAAAGCTCAAGAAGCACGGCATGTGGCTTTCGGCCATCGATAATGTGTACCCTTTCAACGCCATGTTTGAGTGCATCCATCGCACATTGAACCTTCGGGATCATTCCTCCCTCAATCGTGCCTTCCTCAAGCATTTTTTTCAAGGCCCCAGCCTTGATAGAGGATACCAGTGATCCACGACTATCCCTGACCCCTTCCACATCCGTGAGCAGTATCAGCTTGATGGCATTAAGGGCCACAGCAACCTTGCCGGCAACCCAGTCGGCATTGATGTTATAGGTCTCACCCGACT
Organism: Desulfobacterales bacterium C00003060; assembly: GCA_001751085.1. GTDB lineage: Bacteria > Desulfobacterota > Desulfobacteria > Desulfobacterales. Next base: position 9,604 of record MAXP01000181.1, read on the forward strand.
CTCCAACCCCAACTGGAGCAATGACCGGGATAAAACCCCCGGACTCCAAGGTCTGGATAATCTCCGGATTCACGGTTTCGACCTCGCCGACCATGCCCATATCTATGATCTCAGGGGGTTTGTCTTCTGCCTCGGAACGTACAAGATGAAGCTTTCTTGAAAGGATCAGGCCGCCATCTTTGCCGCTTAAGCCCACTGCCTTGCCACCCTGTTGACTGATTTGCGCCACGATCTCTTTGTTGACCTTGCCAACGAGCACCATCTCTACGACGTCCATAGTAGGCTCATCAGTAATACGCATGCCATCGACAAATTGAGAGCCGATCCCCATTTTTTCTAAAACGGAGCCGATCTGTGGGCCTCCGCCGTGGACCACTACAGGACGAAGACCTATGAATCTCATCAGGGTGATGTCACGAGCAAAGTCCTCCTTCAAATGCTCGTCCACCATAGCATGCCCCCCATACTTGATGACTATGGTCTTTCCGTAAAAACGACGGATGTAGGGAAGGGCCTCAATCAGTATATCAGCAACAGTATTTGTCATTTGTCAATCGTCANNAGGATATACCGGCTCAGGTCCTCATCATCCTTTATGTCTCTCAACTTGTCATACACATTCTCGGCATCTATAATAATCCGCTGGTCCAAAAGGTCAGGCGCATCAAACAAGATCTCATCAAGGAGCCGTTCGATAACCGTGTGGAGCCTTCTGGCGCCAATGTTTTCAGTACGTTCATTAACCTCAGTTGAGATCTCTGCGATTGCAGCAATTGCATCGTCTTTAAACACCAAATCTATGCCCTCGGTCTTGAGCAGGGCCTTGTACTGGAGAGCCAGGGCATTCTTCGGCTCTGTCAGTATCCTGACAAAATCCTCCTTCCCCAGGGCCTTAAGTTCGACCCGGATCGGGAAACGACCTTGCAGTTCCGGAATGAGGTCAGAGGGCTTGCTCGTATGGAAGGCACCAGAGGCAATAAAGAGGATGTGGTCGCTCTTCACCATGCCGTACTTTGTTGTGACTGATGACCCTTCTACAATAGGAAGGAGATCCCGCTGGACACCTTCCCTTGATACATCCGGCCCGTGTGCCCCCTCTCTGCCGCTGATCTTGTCGATCTCATCAAGAAAGATAATCCCTGACTGTTCGACCTTTCCAATCGCCCTCTTTACAACTTTGTCCATGTCCACGAGCCTTTGGGCCTCCTCCTGACTCAGGATTTCCATCGCTTCAGGCACCTTTACTTTGCGCTTCTTGGTCCGTTTCGGGAACATGCCACCAAACATATCCTTCAGGTTGATGTCCATCTCTTCGAGCCCTACACTGGAAAATATCTCCACCATGGGCATACTGCGTTCCGCCACCTCCAGATCAACATAACGATTGTCAAGTTTACCCTGCCGTAACATCTTACGAATCTTTTCACGTGTCGAGGAGCCTTCGGTTGCATCTTTCCTGACCAACTCCAGTGTCTTTTCTTCCCCCTCGGTATCCGTGGATTTCTGAGGCTCCCTCTTGGGCGGAAGGAGTATGTCAAGCATCTGCTCCTCAGCAATCTTTTCAGCCTTTGACTTGACCGCTTCCTGCTCCTCGGATTTTACCATGTTGACGGTCAGTTCTGTTAGATCCCGGATCATGGATTCCACATCCCGTCCCACATATCCGATCTCTGTAAACTTGGAGGCTTCGATCTTCAAAAATGGAGAATCGGCAAGCCTGGACAGGCGTCTTGCAATCTCGGTCTTTCCGACGCCTGTGGGCCCAATCAAAATAATGTTTTTCGGGGCGATCTCATCTCGCAAGTCTTCCGGGACCTGCTGTCGCCTCCAACGATTTCTTAGAGCAATGGCCACAGAGCGTTTGGCATCTTTTTGGCTGATAATGTACTTGTCTAACTCGGATACAATCTCTCTTGGTGTAAGGTGTTTCATAGATGCTCCCTTGGACATAACCGCGTCAGAGCCCATAACTCAATTGATTTCCTCAATGGTAATGTCTTCGTTAGTATAAATGCAAAGTCCGGCCGCAATCTTCATGGCAGCAGCCGCAATCGTTCTTGCATCCAGGTTGGTGTGGCGAATCAGTGCAATAGCAGCCGCCTGAGCGTACGCCCCACCCGATCCGATCCCCAAAACCCCCTCATCCGGCTCAATCACGTCGCCGTTCCCGGATATCAGGAATAAGTGATCGGAATCAACGGCCACCAGAATGGCTTCCAGTCGTCTTAAATACTTGTCAGTCCTCCAGTCCTTGGCCAATTCAACGGCAGAACGCGTGATATTCCCGTTAAATCGCTCAAGTTTTCCTTCAAAGCGTTCATATAGATTCAGGGCATCAGCCGTGGCTCCTGCAAGGCCGACGATAATTCTATCATTGTATATCTTTCTGACCTTCTTGGCGTGGTGCTTCATTATGGTATCCTTCATGGTAACCTGGCCATCGCCTGCCACGACCACGTGATTATCCCGTCGCACTGCCAAGATGGTAGTTCCTCGAAAGCCCTTATCATTGCTGTTCACTTCAACTCTCCCGTCGTATGAGTGGGGCACAGCTCCGTCCCTATCGCCTTGGATGAGCCTTGTCATATACCTCCATTAGCCGGTCAATGCTCACGTGAGTATACCTTTGGGTTGTACTCAGGCTTGCGTGACCAAGCAATTCCTGCACCATCCTGAGATCCGCTCCAGCATCAAGCATGTGGGTGGCAAATGTGTGCCGGAACCCGTGTGGACTTATGGGCCTCAAAAGCCCCAACTGTCGAACCACATCTTCGAGCAATCGTGCAATGGAACGAGGGCTCAAACGCCCCCCCCTGTTGTTTATGAATAAGGGATCACTATCTGCAATCCTTGACCCGATCACTTCACCCCTTTTGTCAAGATAAATTTGTATGCATGTTTGAGCCTTTTTCCCCACAGGGGATAACCGCTCTTTGTTCCCCTTCCCGATTACTCGCAAAAAGCCACTGTCGAAATCAACACTCCCGACATCCATACCTGCAAGCTCGGCTACCCGCACCCCAGAGGAATAGAGGGTCTCTAAAATGGCCCGGTTTCTAAGAGCAAGCAAGGACTCCCCCGTCACCCCGTCCAACAGGCGAAACATTTCGTCCACTGGCAGATACCGGGGCACTGGGCTTCCTCGCTTGGGGGTCAAGACCGTCTTGGCCGGGTTTGTGCTTATAACACCTCTTTTGACGAGGAATCGAAAAAAAGACCTTAGAGCTGACAATTTTCGGGCAATAGTGGTCTTTTGGCTGTTCTTGTATAAAAAAGCCAGATAGGTGCGGATTGATGTGTCATCTACATCAGCGACGTCTACCTTTTTCCCATCCGGAACAGTGCCGTTCTCTGAACCCGTAAAATGGGCCAGGAACTGCTCAAGGTCACTTCGATAGGCCCGGCAGGTGTTGGGCGAAAAACCCTTTTCAGCCGACAGAGCCTTGACAAAAGTCTCTATCCATCCTCTCATGGCAATAGTCATCAAGTCTCTGAATTTTGACAGAGGTCTTTTAGATAAAATATGAATAATACCACAATCTTTTGAAATAATCAAAGAAAAAATATCAGGAACTAACTGAGAAGGGGGCTGACAAGGGCCCTAATCTCTTCCCAACTGCTGACCACCTTGAAAGGATGATGGGAAGAACGATTCCAGGGTTGGCTAAACAGGATAGGGGTGATTTCATGTTCTTTCAACATATAACAGGTCTCAAGGCGGTCCTCCACAAAATATTGGACACTGCGTGCATTGAGCACCTCGGCTTTTGCTTCAAAGCTGCCTGTGGCTATCACTTCAATTTGGGACGGTCTCAGGGGAAGCATTCTGTTCACCCATTCCTTTATGGTCGAGAGCTCTGGCCGCGCTGTCACAAAAAGAAGTGGATGAGCCTCAGCAATTTCAGATAGTACTTCAACAGCCCCGTCAATCGGTTTGAGATCCGGCTCGAAGTCTCCTTCCAGTATCTGATTTATGATGGTTCTAATGATCTCAGGGTCTATATCTAAACACCTCTCCAAGAAATACTCAGTTATGTCCTCGTATCGAACATGATGGATACCATAGCCCTTTCGAGCAATCTCCAAGAATAGCGCCATGGTATTGGCAAATACACCATCTATATCAAAGGCTATGTTATAAGCGGTGACCATGCCGGGTACGCCCTATGCGGCTCTCCGTGTCCTTTTCTTGAGACGGTTAATACGTCGTTTCAATATCACTGCCTTTACCTTGTCCTCGTTTTCGTAAGCCTCGGCTTTTTGGCCTTTGAAGGTCCGAATCTTCTCCTTAATCTGACGTATCGAAACGTCGGATTTAGCGGTTTTTTCATCCACAATGCCCCGGGCCTTCTTGATCGAGGTCAGCAATTCAGTCTTGTTCATGCCATGCACACCAGTTATCTCCGGGATCTTTAAAGCTGCCTCCCGCAACTCTTTGGCTGTCATCCGATCCAGGGGTTTGTCTTTCTTGTCCTTTTTCTCCTTTTTTCCCATCTCCTCTTTCTCCTTTTGTGTATCTCTATTCTTTTTCAGATTTGATCTTTTCAACCATCGAAAGAAACGGTTTGAAAAGATCTATCGGAATCGGAAACACGGTTGTGGAATTGCTTTCAGCCGAAATCTCTCTGACGGTCTGGAGGTAGCGCAACTGCAAGGCCATGGGGTGGTCTCCGATAATAGCCGCTGCCTGGGCCAATTTTGTGGCCGCCTGATATTCTCCTTCTGCATTGATCACCTTGGCACGTCGCTCGCGCTCGGCCTCAGCCTGCTTGGCCATGGCCCTCTGCATCTCCTGTGGGAGATCGATATGCTTAACCTCTACTGTGGAGACCTTGATCCCCCATGGATCAGTATGAGTGTCAAGGATCTCCTGGAGATCAGCGTTGATCTTCTCGCGCTCGGAAAGAAGGTCGTCCAACTCGGCCTGTCCACACACACTCCGAAGCGTGGTCTGGGCAAGTTGAGCTGTTGCATACATGAAATCCTCTACCTCAATGATCCCCTTCACCGGGTCCATGACCCTAAAATAGATAACTGCATTGACCTTGATAGACACATTGTCCTTGGTAATCACATCCTGTGGATCAACATCCATGGCAATCAGACGAAGGCTCACCTTTACCATCTTATCAACAACGGGTATCAAAATAATCAAACCGGGGCCTTTGGCGCCGATCACCCGACCCAAGCGGAAGATGACTCCGCGCTCATACTCATTAAGGATTCGTATGGCCGAAGCCAAAAACAATACTGCCAGGACAATACCCGAAATTATCGTAATCATAAGAACCCCCTTACTGAATACATAGCTCGACATCCTTCACGACAAGTCAAAAGTAGTTTACACTTTGTTGATCTTCTGTTTTGGTAATGAAATTTGAAACTTGAAATGTGAAATTGGGAAAAAC
>MAXP01000182.1:0-1822 GCA_001751085.1 Desulfobacterales bacterium C00003060
CAAAATACAAGATCAACAAAGTGTAAACTACTTTTGACTTGTCGTGAAGGATGCCGAAAAAATATACTAAATCCAGTAGAGTGAAGTCTCCGTCTATCTGCGGTGAATACTGACAAATCCGCTTTGGGTATATTATTCATTGCCGACCACATCACGTGAAAGCAGGTTCATTGCTACCTCAGCAGCCCGCTTCGAGGCGCCGGGAGCGCCCAGCCTCTGCGCAACACCACGCAGTTGCTGTTGCATCTCGGCAAGCATATTCCCATCTCTAAGCATCTGTAGGGCCTGGCGGGCAATCTTTTCAGGGGAGGCGTCGTGCTGAATCAACTCCGGCACAATCGCTCTTCCAGACACCAGGTTGGCCAGGCCAATATGCTTTACGCGAATCAGGCGCTTTCCAATCCAGTAACTCAGCGGAGACACCTTGTAGACGATGATCATGGGTGTGCCGGCCATCGCTGCCTGCAATGTTACGGTCCCTGAAGCCGTTACGACTAATTTGGCCTCGCTCAATACGTCTTGAAGCCTGTCGGGCAGGATCAAGAGCTTTGCCCTTGCCCCCTGGACGATCTCCTCCGCGAGACCTCTGTGGACCGAAGAGGCCAAAGGTATGGCAAAGCGCATCCCCTCGATCCGTTCAGACAGGATCTCCGCCACCTTCACCATGATGGGAAGAAGGCGCATGACCTCCGAGTTGCGACTGCCGGGTAGAAGACCGATAAGAAAACCAGTGTCTCCCAGGTCTTCGATTTTCTTCCCTCCTGGTTTGGTTCCCATGTCGTCCAGTAAGGGGTGCCCAACAAATGTGACCGGCACATTCGAATCCCTATAATAATCCACCTCAAACGAAAAGATGACCGCCATGTGATCAATCAACTCCTTGATTTTCTTCACCCTGCCGGATCGCCAGGCCCATACCTGGGGGCTGATATAATACATAACGGGAACGCCCAGCTTCTTGGCCGTGGCGGCAACGCGCAGATTAAAGTCCGGAAAATCAATCAAGATCAGAAGGGCAGGACGAATCTTTCTGAGATCTTGTTTGGCCAGCCTGAGGGCTCTATGAATGGCGTTCAGCCTTGATAAGGCCTCGGAAATGCCAACCACAGCTATTTGGGAATTATCAACCCGTATCTGAACGCCGGCATGCCGAAGTGCACTGCCGCCTATTCCGAAAAAATCAAGATGCGGGTTGAGCGCCCGCATGGCCTTGACCAAGTGTGCCCCATGAAGGTCACCGGAGGCCTCCCCGGCAATGATCATGATCCTCTGCTTGAAACTACTCATCACGATTTTTTCTTGTCTCTCAGAAACCTCTTGTTGGCATCTTCGATCTGGTCCGTGATGCTGAGGGCAACCTGCAGGGCATTCCGCCCGTCTTTCCCCGATACCAGCGGCGCCTCGCGAAGTCTCACCGACCGGACAAATGCCTCCAGCTCGGATTCCAGGGAATCGGCTTCCTCAAAGCTTGTTCGTTCCAAAGACATGCCAGGGATGGGAAGCTGGGCACCCTTCCCATCCTTTCGCACGATGTCAATCTCATGATGGCCATAATCAACCGAAATATAGGTATGTTTTTGAAAAATACGCGTCTTCCGCATGCTTTTCAGGGAGATACGGCTCGCTGTTATGTTGGCGACACAGCCGTTCTCGAAAACCAGCCGGGCATTGGCTATATCCACACGAGAGGATACCACCCGGACGCCGGCAGCATGAACACTCTTCACCTCTGAGTTCACAAGGTTCAGTATGATATCGATGTCATGGATCATCAAATCCAGAACCACATCCACTTCGGTTCCTCTTTCCTTGAAAAAATGCA
>MAXP01000182.1:1885-2584 GCA_001751085.1 Desulfobacterales bacterium C00003060
ACAATCAGCCCGCCCGAATGTGCCATGTCTATGAGCGCATCCGCTTCCTCAAGTGTCTCTGTCATCGGTTTTTCGATCAAGACATCTACATCATTTTGCAGGAAATCGCGACTGATGAGGAAATGAAGCGGAGTAGGTACCACCACGCTTACTGCATCTACTTTGCCTAAGAGATCTCTGTGATCGGTGAAAGACTCCGTTTCGAACCGTCCCGCAACGCTTTCCGCCCGTTCGGGAATGATGTCCACTACACCTGCAAGCTTCACCCCATGCATCCGTGCATATTTTTCAGCGTGATACTTGCCGAGATATCCCGCTCCAACAACCCCAACGTGTAAAGGTTTCATGGTTTGCTCACTCTTGTTCCCATTCCATGGCTATGATCGCAATCCCGTTTCGATCTGCAAGCGTCACCATCTCTTCCCTGTCAAAAACTACTGTTTTGCCGGCCTCAACCGCCAAGACCGAGGCTCCGACATCATGCATGATCTGAACGGTCTTGACTCCCACTGCCGGCATATCAAATCGCATATCCTGACTGGGTTTGCTTGCCTTCACAACAACCGTGTTTTTCCTTCCAAGCTCCCCTCCTCGCTTTATTGTGGCATCCGTGCCATCAATGGCCTCTACCGCCATAACCGACCTATCCCGAACCACTACGGCTTGACCGATATCCAGCCTTCCTATCTCCTTGACAAT
>MAXP01000182.1:2631-11256 GCA_001751085.1 Desulfobacterales bacterium C00003060
CATCTCGTCGGCAACGGCGCGCAGAAGTTTGTCATCCTGCGTATGATCCATAGTCGCCAGGAGCTTCAAGGCCTTCAAGTCGGGCCTGACCCCTGAAAACACACTCGTCTTCGTAATGGCCCCGGCCATGACCGCGTCACTCACGCTATTTTCCTTTAGAAACGAGATCAGCCGTCTCAATTGACCGACCCTTATCCACCTGATGGCCTCCACAAGGGGCTCCAGCCCGGTGTCGGTTTCTCCAACATGGGCTACTGCGTAAACCTTGACGCCCCTTTTCCTGGCGGCCTTTGAAAAAATGCCCGGGAACTGCCCGCTCCCTGCAATAAGCCCAATCCTTTGCACAGCCACCAGATCTACCTCGTTATCCCCCGCTCAGAGGATTTGATGAACTCTATGAGATTGACGACCTCTGGTATCTGATCGACCCGCGCAGTAACCGTCTTGATCGCTTCGTTCAGGGTCAAGCCTGAGCGAAACAGGATCCGATACGTCTTCTTGAGCGCCGTCATTGTCTCCGCTGAAAAGCGATGTCGCTTCAAACCCACGGTATTCAACCCGTGGAGCCTGGCACGAGGCGTGCCGGACGCCAGAACGTATGGCGGGATATCCTTTGTCACCGCAGTCATGCCTCCCACAAAGGCATAATCCCCAATCCGCGCAAACTGATGAACGCCTGCAAACGCGCCGAGAATTGCACAATCACCCACCGTGATATGACCGCCAAGGCTCGCAGCATTGGCAAGGATGACCTTTCGGCCTGTGAAACAATTATGGGCAATATGGATATAGGCCATCAAGAGATTCTCTTCACCAACCTCAGTGATTCCGCCGCCTAACTTGGTCCCCCTGTGAATTGTCGCAAATTCTCGGATTGTTGTTCCCCGACCGATCTTTACAACCGACTTCTCTCCCTCAAATTTCAGGTCCTGAGGAACAGCGCCTATGGCTGCATGTTGAAATATCTTACAGTCCGGCCCGATAGTCGTATACTGGTCAATAGTCACATGGGAACCAATAGTAGTGCCGGCATGTATTTGAACGTCACGTGCTATGACGCTAAAGGGTCCGATCTCAACATCAGAATCTATCTCGGCCCTGGAATCAACTACCGCAGTAGGATGTATCACGTTTCTTCTCCTGTCATGGCCATGATTTCGGCTTCCGCAACCAGCGTTCCCTCCACAGTAGCTTTTGCGGACATTTTAGAGACATTTCCGCGTCGTTTAGTCCAGATTACCTCAAAAACGAGTTGGTCTCCTGGAATTACAGGCTTTCTGAAACGGGCCTTATCAATACCCANNACGCCCGGCATAACAGGGGCCCCCGGGAAGTGGCCCTGGAAGAACGGTTCGTTGATGGTCACATTCTTGAGACCAACAATACGTTCGTCGGGTACGATTTCTATGATTCGATCGACCAGGATAAAGGGATACCGATGGGGCAAGAACTCAAAGATCTTTCGAATGTCATACACCGCTTCCATGTTTGATCTCCTTCGATCAGCCAAAGTGGCAGCTTCCATAAAAACCAAAAAGCAGTCTACACTTACCTGAAATTTTGGTAACGTCTCAACAAGTCCGGCTACTTCTCAATAATCTGAGCCGACAGGTGGTTAAAGGATCGATATGTTGAGGTCATCAACACTCTTTTTTCTTTAAGGCCTTCTCCAGCTCCTCCACTCGCCCCTCTAAGTCTCTTAGCTTCTTTTTCATCTCTGGAAGCTTGGGAATAATATTCGAAACCCTTAACCATAACCGATGAGGCATGCCCGGGGTACCGGAAACGGTCTCACCGTCGGAAATAGACTTACGAATCCCTGATTGGCCTCCGATAGTTACACGGTTGCCAATGGAAACATGTCCTGCTATCCCCGCCTGACCCGCGAGGATCGCATGGTTTCCAATCGTTACACTGCCGGATATACCTACTTGTCCGACAAGGACAGTATCCTCGCCCACCACGACATTGTGGGCAATGTGAACGAGATTATCCGTCTTGACGCCCCGCTTGATCCTGGTACTCCCAAAGGTTGCCCTGTCAATTGTATTGCAGGCACCGATCTCTACGTCATCATCTATGCGAACGTTACCGACTTGAGGAATCTTGTGATAGCGGTCCCCATCCGCTGCAAATCCAAAACCGTCGCTTCCGATCACAGTACCAGCATGGATGACCACTCTGCTGCCGATCTCACAACGCTCCAAAATAGACACATTAGGATAGACAACGACATCATCACCCACAACCACACGATTATCAATCACCACCCCTGGATGCAGAGTCACACGGTCACCCAAGGTCACATCATCTCCAATAAATGCACCCGGGTACACGGAAACATCAATCCCCCGTCTAAGATTCTTCCCCACATGGGCATCGGAACTGATCCCAACCATGGGGCGGCGGACCGGATGGAACAAGGCGGACACCTTGGCCAGGGCAAAAGACGGATTTTCAACACGCACAAGGATCTTTTCTGACTCCCTAACCTCATGTGGGACAATCACAGCAGCCGCATGGGTCTCATCAATGCGTTTCTTGTAGCCGCCAGATGCAGCAAAGGTGATATCATCCGGACCGGCATCTTCAAACGGGGCCACACCTCTGATGATGAAATCATCATCACCCACGACCTCACCCCTTACCAGTTCGGCAATCCTTCTAACAGAAAGCTCCATTTTTCGTTATCCGTTATTCATAGACAATGGACAATAGTGAGTTCTCTCCAATCTACGAAGTTTAGTTCGCTAAGCGGTTGAAATCATTGATTCTGGCACTTTCATGCCCGTTTTTTAGTGTCAATGATTTCAGTAGGTTACGAGAACTTACGAATGGTCCTGATAACCATGTGAAATTACGCTACAATGGCATGCAACTTAACTCCCAACCCCAAAATCCCTGCCCGGACCTGGCCAACAGGCCCTGTTGTTGCATATGTGAAGCGAGCGCCAGGGCAGGCCGAAACCCGAAATACTATAGCTCACCTATTACACGATTACCCGCCCTATTGCTTTTTCTTCGACTTCGCCGATGAAGCTTCTTTCTCACCACGCTTTGCATCCAAGGCATTATATTTTTTTATGACATCGTCAGTAATATCAATGGCGCTGGGCGCGTAAATCACGCCTCCTACACGGCGATCAATAATCAATGAATATCCATCCCGCTTCCCAATTTTTTCAGCTATCTCAAAGACATCTTTCGTTATTTTGCCAGAGAGATTCATGTTCAGCTCTCTTAGAACGTCCTGATACCGCCTCTGCAGGGATCTAAAGTCATCAACCTTCACCCGAAGCGCCTGTTCCTTTTTCTCACGTGCCTCTTCGCTCATGACCAGGGACTTCTGATCCAGGGCCTTCGTTAGCTCGTCTATCTCAGCCCCCTTTTTCTTAAGAATCCCTTCCATCTTCTTCCCCTGGCCCTTGATCTCAACGGATGACCGTTTACCGGCATCGGACTTCTCTATTATCTTCTGAAGATCTATCACTGCTATTTTTTGCACCTCGGCCCCATAAACGATTCCGCTGAGACCAAACAGGCAAAGAGATATGATCAATAAGATATTACGAATATACATAAAAAACCTCCTTTAATTAAAATACCGACCCCATGCTAAACTCCCACCGACCTTCGCCTTTCTTACCCTGCAAATCATCCAAAATATAACCATACTCCAAAGAAATAGGCCCCATAGGTGAATTCCATCGAACACCACCCCCTGCGCTCTTTCTTAGCTGCCCGATATCCAAATTTTCTCCGTTGTCATAGGCGTTGCCTGTATCGTAGAAAAGCACCCCCTGCAAGCCTGATTCCGGCATGATCGGAAACACAAACTCCACATTAAACTGCAGCATCTTGTTTCCTCCGATCTCATCACCTGTCACCGGATCCCTGGGACTGATATCATGCCACTCATAACCTCGAACCGAACCCATACCGCCAAGGTAAAATCGTTCCCATTGAGGGACCTTACCCACACTATCTCCGTTGATAAACCCAATGCGGCCATGTAACATTCCAACCGTATTCCAGAAAAGGGGGAAATACCATCCGGAATCCCCAACATACTTGGTGTACCCAATATCTCCACCAAAAGGCGTCCCCGCATGCTTGATCGTGATGCTGTTATCCGAGCCTACAGTAGTACCGAAAACCCGGTCTCTTGAATCGCGACGCAAAATACCAGTAAGAGTATTAGCAACATTTTCCCCCTCCATGTCCCTTATCGCCGAAGAAGCATCATGTGTAAGGTTTTTTATGTCAGCCACGTCATAGTTGTAGGACAGGTAGAACCGGGTAAAGTCAAGAACAGGATAGCCGAACCGAATGGTGCCGCCCACGCTGTCCTTGTCATACGTATCATAGTCCATAGACGTGTTGTAAACATCAAAACCAGCCGACAGGGGAGTATCAAAAAGCCAGGGTTCAGTGAAGCTCAGTGTGTAGTAGGTGCTTCTTCCGCCCAAGTGGGCCCTCAAATTCAAGATTTGACCACGCCCAAACAGGTTTCGCTGTGAGATCGATCCCATGACGAATATGTTGTCCATGGAGCTATATCCACCGCCAAAACTAAGTGCGCCTGTAAGTTTTTCCTTCACATCGACCTTGAGAATCATCTTGTCGTCAGAGCTTCCCTTGGTCGTATTAATCTTGATGTCTTCAAAAAAATCGAGTCTATACAAATTTCGTGTCCCACGTTTTAAACGCTTGCCGCTGAACAGTTCCTGCTCATACACGTTCAGCTCTCTGCGAATGACCTTGTCACGGGTTTTCGTGTTGCCGGTTATTATGATCTTTTCGAAATAGACCAGCGGCCCCTTGTTGATCAAATATGTGACGTTGGCCACAAGTTCTTTGTGATCCCGGTCAATGCGCGGCGAAATATCCGCATAGGCATAACCTGCGTCCGAGTACATGTCCTGAAACGCCAAGATATCTTGGCGTATGATCTCACGGCTGTAAACCACTCCCTGAACTATCTGCATCTTTTCCATAAGTTCGCTTTTCGGCTGAAGCAGATCTCCCTCAATATCCACCTTGCCGACCCTGAACTGGGGCCCTTCATCTATCTTAATGTTGATGCAGGTCCACTCCCCTTCATGGGTCAGCTCCGGCTCAGCCACTTTTGCCAGGATATATCCGTGATTATGATAGTACGCAGCTATCTTAGACACGTCCTGGTCCAAGACCTCACGATCCAAATCCCCTGATGATGTAAACCACGAGAAAAAACCTTTCTCCTCGGTCTCCATCAAGTCCGTCAGTGTCTCACTGTCAAAGGCCTTGTTCCCTTCAAAACAAATGACCTTGATAAACACCTTTTCACCCTCTTCGACAACAAAATCAATATCAGCGCGATTCTCTGACACAGGCCTTATTTCATAAATCACCTTGACATGATGATATCCTTCTTCTTTGTAGAAATTTTCGATCTGATGCAGTGCTCCTTGGAGCTTATTTGTGTTAAGGATGGAACCTGACCTCACACTGATGATATCCTGGATTTTTTCATCATCGAACTTATTGTTACCCTTGACCATGATGTTGCGAAGGGTTTTGTTTTCCACAACCCGAAAAGTCACAGTTTTGCCTTTTGGAGTACTGCTGGTCTCTACGCGAACGTCACTGAAATACCCCATCTTGTAAATTGACTTTAGATCATCCTGAAGATCCTTTGCCAAACAGACATCTCCTTCCTTGGTCTTCATAATTTTCTTGATCGCCTCAGATTCTATCCGCTTGTTCCCTGTGATGACGACCTCTGCCACCCTTTCACGCCCGGACACCTTCATCCCAAGGTCACTGGCCAGCCTTTGAACAGAATCGAGCAAAGTTTCAAGCCCCCGCCCCTCCACATAAACAGTCTCTGGAGGAGCATCCCCGTATGATTCCATAACCTTGGCATCCAGACTGAAGCCCTTACCAATTTGGGTAAAACTCCCCCATATAACAAAATCAGCTCCCGAACGGAGCCCCAATGTCCTCAAACGGTTCAGGCCACCTTCCTCAATGCCGGGAACTCCTTCAAGCGGTTTCCCGGACCCTTCAACAACGACCCCCTCGTCTTTAAGTTGTCTTTCAACAAGATCCCGGATCTGCTCACTTAAGTAGTCAAGTCTTTCAGCGGCATGGACGTCAAACGGAAGGACAACGACATGAATCTTACCCTCGGCTATTGCGCCATCTTGAAACAATAGTAGTACTGAAACAAACAATAATAACTGCTTTAACATAAACTCATCTCAATCTGCCGGCACTGCTTTGCCGTCTATCAGTGTCACTCTGCGGGACAACTTATCAGCTAACTTCAAATTGTGAGTGACTACCACCGCCGTAATACCTTCATCACGGTTCAAAGAGATCAAAAGATCATGAATCGACTCACCAGTCCTGGCATCAAGATTGCCCGTAGGCTCGTCCGCCAACAGGATCGATGGCTTCAATACCAGAGACCTGGCCACAGCCACCCTTTGCTGCTCTCCCCCTGACAGTTCCCCAACATGATGTATGAGTCGATCCTTCAAGCCCATCCGAACAAGAAGAGCTTCCGCCTGCTCACAAGCCTCTTTGGCATTTATACCTCTAATCCTCGCAGGCATCATCGTGTTTTCTATAGCGTTGAATTCCGGCAGCAGGTGGTGAGATTGAAACACAAATCCGATTGTCTGATTGCGAAAAGAGGCAAGCCTTTGCTCATCGTAAGTAAAAATGCTTTCCCCCCGATAAAAAACCTCGCCATGGTCCGGTCGTTCCAAAGTGCCCAGCACATGGAGAAGGGTTGACTTACCCACACCTGAAGCCCCCACAATAGCAACCATCTCACCCTCGTGGATGTCCAGGTTCACACCTCGCAACACATCCACACTATTACCATTGGTAACAAAGGATTTCCTGACATCTATGACACTGACAAGTGGCGGCTGGTTATTCATATCTGAGGGCTGCTGCCGGGTCCAGTCTTGACGCCTGATAGGAGGGATAGATTGTTGCCAAAAGACTGATGGCCATAGCTGACAGGGCTATCAGGGCTACGTCGAGTACCTCGACCCTGACGGGAAGCGTGGAAATGTAGTAGACATCGCTCGGAAGTTTTACAAATTCGTACCGCTTCAACAGGAAACAAAGCAGGCTCCCTCCAATTACTCCGAGGATAGTACCAACAACGCCAATAACAAGACCGTCCAACACAAAGATCTTCATGATGCTTTTACTGCTGGCACCCATAGATTTAAGTATTGCAATATCTTTGGTCTTCTCCATAACCATCATAATCAGGGTACTAATGATGTTGAAGGCTGCAACCAGAATAATCAAGGCCAAGATGATAAACATCACGGTCTTTTCCAGTTTCAAGGCCGAAAAAAGGTTCTTGTTCGTTTGCATCCAGTCCTGTGTCCAATACGCAGCGCCCAGACGATCTATAATAGACCTCGAGATCCTCTCAACACTGTATATATCATCTACCTTAACCTCTATGCCATGAACCGACCGGCCAAGCCTGAGAAGCTGCTGCGCCGATTCGATCGAAACATAGGCAAAGGATGTGTCATAGTCGTACATCCCTGAGTCAAAAAGACCTACGACCTTAAACTTTTTCATATGAGGTATGCGCCCTCCAACAGGTGTCAGGCTGCCACCAAAGGGAGATACGACGTAGACCTCGTCTCCCGGATAGGCCGTCAACGTCCGGGAAAGTTCCTTTCCCAAGATTATGCCGTGCGGCGCATCCCTGCCCCCCAAAACCGACAAATCAGTGCCCTTCACACTCTTTTCCAGGTCCACTACTCGTCCAGCCCGTGAAGGATCAATACCTCTCAAGATCGCCCCGGAAACACGAGAACCACAACGGAGCATTATCTGGCTGTAAATAAAAGGAGCCGTAGCTTTCACATCCTCCAGTGCTTCAATCCTTGTCATGACCTTATCTCGGTGGTCCAGCTTACCACTCAGGCTCATGACCCTGATATGAGCATTTGCCCCCAATATCTTGGATTGGATGTCTCTCCCGAATCCGGTCATCACGGCCAGTACAACCATCATGGCCATGACTCCAAGCATGACCCCGGCAACGGAAATATAGCTGATAACCGAGATAAAGGCCTGTTTTCGTCTCGCCCGAAGATATCGAAGGCTGATAAAGAGTTCAAACGACATGATTCCTGCCCCGTTAAACCGGTTTGCTTATCGCTGGTCATTTGACCAACACCTAATGACGTATCTTCTCAATAACCTGTCGGCGGGCTCCGTTTCAGGAGATTTTCCCGAACTTTTTGAGAAGTTACCTAATGACGCCTCAACTGCGGGAAAAGGATCACTTCACGAATAGAGGCCGCATCAGTCAACAACATCACAAATCTGTCAATCCCAATACCTTCGCCTGCTGTCGGAGGCATGCCGTATTCTAATGCCGTCACGTAATCTTCATCCATATAGTGAACCTCTTCGTCGCCAGCCTCTCGATCAGCGACTTGATCCAAAAAGCGCCTTTCCTGGTCGACCGGATCGTTCAATTCCGAAAACCCGTTAGCAATCTCCCGTCCTCCAATAAAGAGCTCAAATCGCTCCGCCATATCTGGGTCTGAAGTGCTCCTCCTGGCAAGTGGCGAGACCTCGATGGGATAG
>MAXP01000183.1 GCA_001751085.1 Desulfobacterales bacterium C00003060
TGGGAGACGTGGGAGAGAAAATGGGATGAGGAGCGCGAGGCCCAGGAGAAGAAGTGGGAAGAAAACCAGAGAGTAATCAATGAACTGCTGGTATCTATCAAAAAACTTAGCCTGAAACATGATTCTACCATTGGCGCGTTAGGCGCAAGATGGGGGCTGCATTCTGAATCTACATTCCGCAAAGGCCTGAGGGCCATACTGGAAGAATCGTTTGACGTGAAAGTTGAGCGGTATGAAGACTTCGACCACGACGGTGTGGTATTCGGTCGGCCTGAACAGATAGAATTGGACGTGATCATTCACAATGGAACCCTTATTCTGTGCGAGATCAAATCGTCCATGAGCAAATCAGATTTGTACAGTTTCTGGCGTAAGAAAAACTTCTATGAAGACAAGCATGCCCGTAAAGCCAGCCGGGTCATGGTCATTTCGCCCATGATAGACGACTATGCCAAGTCCGCGGCAAAGGACCTAAATATCGAGATCTACGCATATACTGAAGATGTCAGACTCTGAGTCCCTTTCTCCTGACGCTCATTGCTCACCGAAAAAACCTCAATTTATGACCTTCCGAGGTATAAATCTGAAAACGTCTGAAACTCGCTTATAAGTGGGCCTGGCCCGGATAAACCGGGCAAGCTGAAAGCTCAAGGCTGAAAGCTCAAAGCAACACAATTAGATCCAATACTCTCAGCTTTTCTTCCTTTCAGCCTTGAGCTTTCAGCTTTTGTCCACCTGTCGGATCAGGTTACTGAGAAAATACGTTGCAGGCGCCTTTCTTTTTCATGCTTCGTGAATACACAAGAATCCCCCCTGTTGCTTTCCCCCCTCCATAATATTATGCTGTTTCGCCTATATTTGGCTGGATTTGGGGTGCCATTTTCATCAGATTTTTCGAAACACTGCCCCCCCCTCTTCACAACGCACCTTTAAGACAGGAACGCGGCATGAAAAAACGGAACAGGAGATTACTGATCATTTTGTCTATTATCATTGTCTGTTCGGGCGTTTACTATTTTTTTCATGGAGTGCTCGCCTACACCAGTGATGCCTACATTCGGGCAAACTGGGTTGAGATAAGCCCCCGAATCGAAGGGCATATCAAGAGTGTATCTGTTTCCAACAACCAGTATGTCGAAAAAGGGACGATTGTGATGGAAATTGAAAAACATCCTTACCAGTCGATTTTAAATGAAAAACAGGCCCGGTTAAATGAAGCCGAAGCACGGCTTGGGATCCTCAAGACGGAATTAGAAGCGGCACGGCAAGGCCTTAAGTTCATACAAGACAAGTAACCGTTCACGGGTTCACAGGTTCAGGCTTCAAAGAAAATCTGAACTATTGATTCGTGAGTTCTGAACCTGTGAACGCCTACCTTGTTTTTTCGTCATAAACCGAAAGTAAGAAAATGGTGGCCAGGGGTTGGGTAAAAAGCGACCCGAGTATAAATGAACTTCCAATGCCTGAAATGCCCAAGAACAGAATGGCAACCACTATGTGTTCACCTATGCCATCCCTGACCGCCATCCTATAACTTTCTTTTATCGCTTCGATCAGGCCCAATCTCTTATCGGTCATGAGTGGCAACATATACAGGCAACAATAGGTTAATGCAATTACGACAAGTAAACCAGGGATGAATAAGAGCATGAAACCGATGGAGGTCGCTATGAATGCAACAAGGCCAAATAACAACAGCGGCAAGAATAGACTCATCTGTGAAAAGAGATCCTGGATTTTCGGTTCACGGCCTTCCCTGACCATCGAAAGCAGGGACTGCATGTATCCAGCCAGAGTAACCGGGGCTAGAATACCAATGGTAACAACAGATACGACGACCATCACCAAGGTCATCAATATCAAAGGCACTATGAACTCCAAAGTCAATTTCCAAGCGGTGACCACATGCTTTTTTAAATCCATTTTCTGCCTCCTTCCTCCTAAACTGTTTAGAAACCCCTACCCTATCACATAACCTCCGTTGAACGGTTCAGCGTTCAACGGTTCCGGGTTGAAACGACCTAACTGGCTGTTAACAAAAGGAAAACCCGTTGGCAGGTGCAAATGTTGCGTTTCACCCAATGCCTGCCCGCCATCGCTTCGCTCAGGCAAGGCGGGCGGGGGTGAAAGAGGCTAAATTTTCCCGGCATAGTTTTTGTCGCAGAAGCTCAATTGCCAAAACGAGCATCGGATTCACGCCATCCACAGATTCTGACCCATACGTTAACTCGTACCATACGCTGGATTCTTGTACAATGTCAACTATCACACATTACACGGTAACGTCAAAGTCAAGGTAACCATCCCCATTCTGCTGATTGCATGCTGGGCGGCCATTCGTACCGCAGCCACTAAGCTGCCGGAGTCGGCTTTGCCTTTGCCCGCAATATCATAGGCCGTGCCATGGTCCACAGATGTCCGTACAATGGGGAGGCCCAAGGTGGTGTTCACCCCATCGGAAAAATGGACCATCTTAAAGGGGATGAGGCCCTGATCATGGTACATGCATATGACTGCATCCCACGTGCCCTTGAGCGCCAAGTAGAAGAGGGTGTCTGGCGGATAAGGACCGGAAACGTCAATCCCTGCCCTGGCAGCCTGGTGGATGGCAGGCAGGATAACCCGGGGCTCTTCATCTCCAAACAAGCCATTTTCACCTGCATGCGGATTAAGGGCCGCTACAGCGAGCTTCGGCGCTGAGATACCAAAAGAGTTCCTGAGGGCATCTTTGGTAATACGAATCGTCTTAAATATGGCTTCAGTGGTGAGGCTTCCGGGAACCTGGGCCAGAGGAACGTGGATCGTTACAAGGGCTACCCGCAGCCTGCTTCCAGCCAGCATCATAACATAGTCTGATGTTTTGGTGCGTTGCGCCAGGAGTTCCGTATGGCCATCAAGGTCGACCCCTGCCACATGCATGGCCAGCTTATTGATAGGACAAGTCGCCAGGCCATGAATGCGCTCCTCCATAGCCCAGTCAATACCCTGAGTTACGTAGACTACCATTGCGCGTCCGGTCTTTTGGGTAGGATGCCCGTACTGAAGCTGACCGTAATCCAGGTCAGAGAGCCCGATCACATCTATACTACCTGACTGGTAGAGCCCGGCCTCAGGTGTATCCACAGGACTAATCCTGAGACCGCTTCTTAGCCACTGGTTTGTGGCCATCATCACCGCTATATCGCCTAAGACTATGGGGCGGCAGACCTCATAAACCGACTCTTCGGCAAAGGCCTTGAGGATGATTTCAGGCCCGATCCCTACAGGATCCCCCATAGTGATCCCTATTATGGGCCGCTTTGTCACGCCTTTCATAGGTTCACACTCCATACTTGATATATAGTATTTCGGAGTTCGGAGTTAAGTTGCACGTCATTGTAGCGTAATTTCACATGGTTATCAGGACCATTCGCGTATTCTCAATAAGTTGTGGTAGATTACATTTTGCGACTATTCACTGGATTCCCGTGCCTGCCCTGGACTCTGATCCAGGGTTCGCGGGAATGACGGGCACTTANNCGTCATTCCGGCGAAAGCCGGAATCCAGTGACTGTTACCCAAACTTATTGAGAACTTACGAAAAAACAAACCTGCGGTGTAATTTATAGAAAATAGATGAAAAAGGGAGAAAACAACAGCTTTTTTGAGAATGAACGGAAGATGGACAGATGAACCAGAAATCGGCCAAGGCTCTAAAATACTGAAACAAAATGGTAATCCTGGGAAAGCCCCATTTATAGGGCTTTCAAACGTATCTCCGTTCATAATATAATGATATGAACTAGTTATGGGCTGTTGAAAACAAATTCACGAAAAGGTCAGGATCCAATATTTTCTGGTTTGACAACACATCCATGATATTCTAAATGTTCAGGGCCTTGCAAAATAGTGTATTTCTTTTCTTTGTTATCTAATCAGAATCCAACTTTATTGCACCGTTTACCCGTATCCGTCCACTGTTATTGGGCCTCTATAGATTTGGCTGAATGTTTACGTTTTCTCGCACTCTTGTTTCATAGCTTTAAGGACTTGCCCTGTAAAGGGGGCTTGTGAGGGAGAAGCATGCAATCTGTTTGGAATCAGGTCAAAACCCAGATCCACAAAAAAATACCACACCACAGTTACGTGAACTGGATTGAATCAATAGAGTTATTGGACCATCGTGGCGATGAGATCGTGTTAGGCTGTCCCAACATTTTTGCCAGGAAGTGGGTCACCAAACATCATATCGACTTGATCAATGCGGAGATTGAAAGGGTCTTTCAGGCACCGTGTCGGATCACCTTAGAGGTGTCTAATGGGCATAAGGAAAATGGCGACCGCTATCAGGGCAGAGAACAGTTTGTTCTTCCCAATGTCACAGACAAACACCAAGCGTCACGTTTTTTTCACAAGGATTTTACCTTCGATCAATTTGTCGTGGGTATGTCCAACGATTTTGCCTATAGAGCAGCTCTGGCCTTGGCATGCGGAACAGGTTGCTATGAGAATGCCCTCTATATCTTGTCGAAGACAGGCCTTGGAAAGAGTCATCTTTCCCAGGCCATAGGAAACCACATCCTGAATCAAAACGATAGTGTCCGAGTTTGCTATATAACCGCAGAGGATTTCACAAATGCCATGGTTTACGCATTGCGGCACGACAGCATTGAACAGTTCAAGGAAAAGTATCGGAGGCAGTGCGATGTGCTGCTTCTTGAAGACGTGCAATTCCTGAGTGGCAAGGAAAAAACCCAGATCGAACTGGGTTACACCTTAGATACCCTGCTTGCGGCAGGAAAGAAGCTTATTTTCACGAGTACGCATCTGCCTGATGATATCCCTAAGATGAATGGAAAACTCGCGTCACGACTGTCTTCCGGTATCATATCCGACATAGACTTGCCCGATTATGAGACTCGTGTGCGCATTATCAACAGAAAGGCATCCCTAAGGTCGCTTGAGCTGCCACAAGACGTGGTGCACTATCTTGCCAGCCAGCTCACAAAGCATGTAAGGCAACTGGAAAGCGGCCTTATCGGGGTCGCGGCTAAGTCTTCGTTGCTTCAGGTCCCTGTTGACGTTAAACTGGCTGAAAACGTTGTCAAAAATATTGCGCGACGGTCTCAGGAACTCACCATCGAAAAGATTCAAGAGATTGTTTGCAAACACTGCAAAGTCAGCATGGAAGAGCTCCTGTCCCGATCCCGTAAGCGGAGCATTGTCCAGCCCAGACAGATTGCCATGTACTTGGCCCGACGCTACACAGGCCAATCTTTCCAGGCGATTGCACGCAGCTTCAATCGCTACCACGCCACAGCCCTTCATGCCATCGGCGTAGTTGAGAGACTCATTCGAGAACAGGAGGTCGTGCAAAAACAGGTGGAGTTCCTTTCCAGGAGGTTGGAATCAGGCGATCTTTGACTCTAATCATACCCAAGATCGAGGCAATCGTTGGCCAAGAGCACGTCACTACAGATGAAGAAGACCTGCTGTGTTATGCCTACGATGCCACGAACCGTCACTGGCGTCCAGATGCTGTGGCCTTTCCGGCAAACACAGATGAAATTTCAGATATTCTGAAACTGGCCAATGAGCATCGGTTTTATGTGGTGCCTCGTGGCGCGGGCACTGGTATGTCTGGTGGGGCACTAGCAGTTCAAGGCGGGCTGCTCCTGGTCATGACTCGTTTCAACCGCATCTTAAGCATTGACACCAACAATCTTGTGGCAGAGGTAGAGCCTGGGGTCGTCACAGGCCATTTTCAGGAGGCAGTTGAGGAAAAAGGTCTTTTCTATCCACCCGATCCGTCAAGTTCCTCATACTGCACCCTGGGGGGGAATGTCGCTGAGTGCGCGGGAGGACCCCGTGCAGTCAAGTATGGTGTGACGCGCGATTATGTCTTGGGCCTTGAGGTCGTGCTCCCCACTGGAAATATCATTAGGACCGGTGTGCGTACAGCCAAGGGCGTCGTAGGGTATGATCTCACGCGGCTCATGGTTGGTTCAGAAGGTACACTTGGGGTTATTACAAAAATCGTATTGCGGTTGTCCCCTCTCCCAGAGACGGTTCGCACATTGAGCGTCGTCTTTTCCGGGATACGGGACGCTGCAAGAACAGTTTGCGAGATCATCCGCTCAGGGGTTGCACCGAGGACGGTCGAGTACATGGATCAAGCGGCCATGAGATGCGTTGAGAACTATCTGAACATAGGGCTTCCCGTAGATGCAGGCGCCATGCTTCTAATAGACGTAGACGGAAACCGGCCTGCTGTTGAGACTGCCATCCGTGATCTGACCGATATTTGTGATAACTGTGGCGCTTATCAGGTTCATGTGGCTAGTTCAGCACAAGGGGCAAAGGACCTTTGGAAAGCGCGTAAGTCCATATCGCCTGCCCTCTACATGTTAGGCCCCGACAAAATCAACGAAGACATCGTCGTGCCACGCAATCGGATACCGGAGTTAGTCGAATGGGTGGACGACCTGAGAACCAGGACCGGCCTGACCATCGTGACCTTCGGTCATGCGGGCGATGGCAATATCCACTTCAACATCATGCTGGACAAACGTGATAAGGAAATCCTTGATAAGGCTGAATCTGCAATCGAAGAACTATTTGGACAAACGGTTGCAATGGGAGGGACCATCTCCGGCGAACACGGCGTTGGGATCACCAAGGCCCCGTATATAAGCATGGAGATTGGCAGTGAAGAGCTTGCCCTTATGAAGCGTATCAAGGACGTGTTCGACCCCAACGGAATTCTCAACCCGGGAAAGATATTCCCAGGAAGTTCGCCTGCAGCGGCCCGATCCCATCTTCTTCAACCAGCCAAGAACACAACCCCAATGTGATCAGGAAAACAACAGGGGTCAGGCCGCTTGACCTAACCCCTTGATTTTACATGGAGCCGGCGATGGGATTTGAACCCGCGACCTACTGATTACGAATCAGTTGCTCTACCCCTGAGCTACGCCGGCTACATCAGCAAAATGTTTTGTATCATAGGCACTTACGCTTAGTCAATGGGATTTTCAACAAGAAAGCCCTGACTTCTTGGGAAATCACGAAGAATCGTCTGAAAATGGCTAAAATAAAAAAAAAGTATTATGCTGTTGCCCAAGGCCGCAAGCCGGGTATTTATGACAAATGGTATGGCGAGGATGGCGCTGAGGTTCAAGTCAGCGGATTTCCCAAAGCCATTTACAAGGGGCACCGCTCTATCAAAGATGCAGAAAAGTGGTTGAAAGGATTCGGCGGGACGCAGCCGCCGGCACGGTCTGAGATCATACGCTCAAAACCGACTGCCACACCACGGGACAGGAATCCTATGATTTCACCAGGCGGGGGCAGAGTGGTTGTTTACACTGATGGTGGATGTATCAGGAATCCAGGGCCTGGCGGCTATGGCGTTGTTCAGCTTCGTGGAAACCACAGGCAGGAGTTTTCAGGCGGTTTTCGGTTGACTACCAATAATCGCATGGAACTGATGGCATGTATCGTCGGTATAAGGACGCTAAAGCGCAAGTCTTCCGTATCTGTCTATTCTGATTCAAGGTATGTTGTTAATGGCATCACAAAAGGCTGGGCAAAAAGGTGGCGATCAAACGGTTGGATGAGAAATAGAACAGACCTCGCACTAAATGCAGATTTATGGGCGCAACTCCTTGATCTGTGTGACAGCCACAGTGTTGGTTTTGTCTGGGTAAAAGGACATGCCGGGAACCTGGAAAATGAACGTTGTGACAAATTGGCTACGCAAGCAGCATCTCAGCAAGGATTAGCCCCTGATAAGGCTTACGAGAACGGCAAAACACACGTGTCATCTTGACCGCGTCCAGGGGGGTATAACCCACATATCGAACTTCTTTTTGCCGAGCTTTATGCACACCATTGCTCAAACTTGCATCCCGTATACTCCCTCAAGTGGTTTGTGTCGTTCT
>MAXP01000184.1 GCA_001751085.1 Desulfobacterales bacterium C00003060
GGAACGGTAAAACCTTTTAGGGTCGCTCGGGCATAGCCCGAGGTTTAATTAAAAGCAATTAACCATTTTGGGATGAAAGGGTGGCCTCAATTGATGACGTATTTGGCAACCTGGCGGTTAATGCATTCATAGATTTGTTCATCAGAGCCGTAAATGTCTTCAACGCTTCTATGATTGATCAGTTGTTCCACGACAAATGCCGTCAAATAGAGACTTACGATATGCGGCCGCACCACAAGGTTCCGGAATGGAGCAACCTGGTAATCAACGTCAAATTCATCCGAACGGGTCAGTTTTTCAAGGGACGCTGAGATCTGTTTCTGAATATCATCCTTGTTGATCGTTTGGATCAGTTTCTCTTCTATAAGCTTCATAGACACGGCATTACTAAGTGGGTCCAAGACGTTTTTCGTCTGCTCGATAGCATGCCGGCGGGTTCGTTCCTTAGAAGATTCGATCCTGGACAGGATCATTGACTCACCTTTGCTTGGACGAAATATCTTTGCCATTATGTAGATCCCCTCAACAGTTTAGTCTGCACTTTATATACGAATAAGTTGAGGATTGCAAGAGAATACCGGTCTACACGATGGACAGACCCTTTTATCCTTGCTCAAAATCCCTGATGACCAGTTGGATCTTTTTTCGATCTTTCCACCTGTTCCAGCCAAGATGAAAGACTATCCGATCAAAGTGGCGAGGATGCGATTCTCCATTGCCCATGTTGAAAAAGATAGCATCGAGCGGCCGGGCCTGCCCCGTCTTTGGCAAATTCGAGGAACGGAGCCGCATCTGCAAATGATGGCCTCCAACTAGCCGGGCAGAAAGGACATCTACGTCTGAAAGCACAAAAAGTGGTTCTGGGTTCCCTTTTCCGAAAGGGGCAAGCGCTTCCAGCTCATCTGTCAGTTCAGCAGAGATATCAGATGCAGAAACCTCGCTGTCAATAATGATTTCAGGCACCAAATCCTCAGGCGTTGTTTTCCGGCATACGATCTTTTCAAAGTCTTCGCGGAAAACCGGGATGTTTTCAGCCCTTAAGGTGATGCCTGCTGCGGCCTTATGGCCCCCGAATCTTTCCAGGTGCTGAGCACACTCCTTCAGGCCCTCATACAGGTTGAATCCATCCGGACTTCGGGCTGAGCCCTTACCCTTGCCCTCTGAAACCGAAATAACAACAACGGGGCGATGATATCGGTCAACCAGCCTGGATGCCACAATTCCGATCACACCCTCATGCCATCCCTGCTGGGCAAAGACCAGGGCCCTTTGTTCCAACAACTGGGGGCTATCCTCAATGAGGCGGGAGATCTCTGACAGGATGCGCCCTTCAATCTTCTGCCTTCTAATATTTTCCTCGTTGAGCTCCTTTGCAATGGAGTTTGCTGTCTCCATGTTTGACGTTGTCAACAGCCTCAAAACAATCGAGCCGTGACTGAGTCTACCGGCAGCATTCAGCCGAGGTGCCAGCTTGAAAGCGATGTCATTGGTATCAAGGCGGCAATTCAATATCCTGCACACATCCAACAGTGCCCTAATGCCTGGACGGACATCATTAGAGAGCACTTCAAGGCCGGCCTTGACAAAGATGCGATTTTCCTCCACAAGGGGGACCATATCTGACACCGTACCAAGGGCTACGAGATCGCAGGCGGCCTTTAAGTTTGGCTCTAATCTGCCCCGGGCACACCAAAAACCCTCATCTCGAAGCGTCTTGCGCAAGGCAAGTACCAGATTAACGGCCACACCCACCCCGGCGAGCCACCAACAGCCTGATGGACAATCAGGCTGTTTAGGATTCAAAATGGCAAAGGCCTCCGGCATCATGGAAGGAATTTCGTGATGATCAGTTATGATCACGTCGATCCCGGCACGGCGAGCCGCACTCACAGCATCAAAGCTGCTAATGCCACAATCTACGGTTATGATTAGGCCAACACCGTCGGGGATAGCCCGGTTTTCAACATAGTCACGGCTCAACCCGTAGCCTTCGGTCAGACGATTCGGGATGTGGTAATCAACTTCAGCATTTAGATGGGTCAGGAATTCAAAGAGAAGCGCGGTGGCCGCAATGCCATCCATATCATAATCCCCAAAGATGAGCACTTTTTCACCACCACGTACAGCCACCAGGATACGCTCAACTGCACGTCCAACATCTTTCATTAAAAAAGGGGATCGAATATGAGCAAGTGAAGCCTTGAGAAAGGCTGCCGCCTGATCCTGGCTGCAGATACCACGGTTTACAAGAACGGTGGCCACCGTAAGCTGACAGCCCAGGCCGTGGGCAAGCTTAGATACCAGTTCAGGATCAGGTGAAAGGATGTGCCACTTTTTTTTCATGTTGACCCCGTATATACCTCGAAAGGCCACAAATGACACTTTTTCGCCGGCCATGAACATCAATAGCGGCGTTGCTCAGGCTTGCAATAGCCTGCTATTCCGCGCCTTCCCGCCTTGCTCTTGATGCCCATGACTCACCGAGAAAAACGCCATTTATAACCTTCCGAGGTATAGCTCAAAGAGGAGATTGGTACAATACCAATTTTTCATTGAAAACAGGGGAGAATTCGTGTAGATTTGCATCTATACAAGTGCCTTTTTATGCTGAAAGCCACAGTCAAAAAATACTATCGCGTAGATCGAAGGGAAATTCATTTCTTGAAGTTTATCCTGGAAGGATACGATGGGGTTGCCGTTGTCAGGACCATAGATCCGCAGGAAGGCTTGGTCGTGCTGCACATTGGACCTGGTTGTGAAGGCATAGCAGACATGATCATTCAGGATCTTCAAAGGGATATCAGAATTGAACGCGTGGAAAAGGGGTAAAACTCAGGCTCCGTTATTCCAACATTCCTGGAGATCGGGTCGGGAATGGGAGTGAGCGCATTCTCCACAGCTTGCCGCGGGGGCTTCAATAGGTTGCAGGAATTCCGAGACGTTTGGTTATTGATGATAATGAAACAAAAACAAGTGCATATAGTCACCATGGGCTGCCAGATGAACGTTTATGATTCAGAACAGATGCTGAGACATCTGGCTTCCCTGAACTACAGGCCCACTTCACGGCTGGATCAGGCCGATCTCATCCTGTTGAATACATGTTCGATCCGTGAAAAGGCCGAGCACAAGGTCTATAGCTTCTTGGGACGTCTTGTCCGGATGAAACGGCTGAGGCCGGACATTATTATTGGTGTAGGAGGATGTGTAGCCCAACAGGAGGGATATCACCTTGTTGAACGGGCGCCTCATATTGACATAGTCTTTGGCACTTTTGCCCTTGGGCGCATCGCATCTCTTGTACAACAGGTCGAAGATCAGAAAAAGCAGATTGTGGACATAGATCCAAGAGGCATGTCCGAACCTCTATATGTTAAGGAACCAGTATTCAAGGCAGAGCGCCCCACGGCTTTTGTGACCGTCATGCAGGGTTGCGACAACTTTTGCACCTATTGTGTTGTACCCTATGTCAGGGGACGTGAAACCAGCCGGAAACATGAGGAAATACTTGAGGAAGTTCGGCTTCTGGTGGAAAATGGTATCCGTGAGGTCACCCTTATAGGCCAAAATGTTAATGCATATGGACAAAAAAAAGGCCATGGATGCAATTTCCCTGCGCTCCTTGAACGTGTCAATGGTATCGAAGGCTTGCGCCGAATACGTTTCACCACCTCACACCCAAAGGACATGTCGGATGGGTTGATTGACGCCTTTTGCAGGCTGGATAAACTTGCCCCTCATATCCACCTGCCGGTTCAGTCCGGCTCAGATCGTGTGCTGAGGCGCATGAAAAGAGGATATGTAAGGGACTTCTATCTCAAGAAGGTTGCGAAATTACGCAAGGTCCGGCCAGATGTCGCAATAACCTCTGATATCATTGTCGGTTTTCCCGGCGAGGATACAGTTGACTTTGAGGCCACAGTAGATCTTGTCCGGCAGGTAGGATTTGACAACTTTTTCTTGTTCAAGTATTCTGATCGTCCAAATACCCCGGCTGCCAGGTTTTCTAATAAGGTCCCGGAGCCTGTAAAGCGTGAACGCTTCAGCACGCTGTTGGATATTCAAGGGGCGCTTACGACAAAAAAAAATAAGGCCTTGGTGGGCACGACTCAGGAGGTCTTGGTGGAAGGTCCCGGCAAGAGATCGCCAGATCAGTTGACAGGACGCACTCCATGCAACAGGATTGTCAATTTCGTGGATGGCATGACACGTATCGGGCAGATCATACCCGTAAGAGTAGTGCAAGCGTTTTCACATTCCTTGCTCGGGCATCCCGTTGGCAAAGGTCATGGAAGAAACCCCGGCGAAAATGGAGGAATGTCTTATGCTGCATGAAATGAAGGTTTCGGGTCTAACCATTGATCCGGCTTCAAATACCCCCATAGTCATCTTGAAATCCGTCCAGGGAAAGCAGTCACTTCCCATTTGGATCGGTATCCTGGAGGCGACGGCCATCGCCACAGAGCTGGAAAAGGTTCGCTTTGCACGTCCCATGACCCATGACCTGTTCAAGAATTTCATAGATATGCTGGAGATAAGGATCTCTAAGGTGGAAGTGTGCGACCTGAAGGATAACACATTCTTTGCCCAGATCCACTTCTCTTTTGGTTCCGAATCACGCAACATGGATGCCCGTCCCAGCGATGCCATTGCCTTAGCCCTCAGGGCTGATTGTCCCATATTTGTTGATGATGTGGTACTCCGGAAATCAAAGGAACTCCACGGAGATCCGGAAGCATCGGACAAGGCCGACCAGGGGATAAAATGGAGGGAGTATTTGAAAAAGCTTTCGCCCGAGGATTTTGGCAAATACGAGATGTAAGAAAAGGATCACCTGAAGTACCGCTCCTTTTCACTGTATATGCATCCGCAGTATTGCTGGCGATACATACCAAGACGCTTTGAGGTCTCAATCCCTTCCTTCCAGCCCTCCCGGAAATCCCGGTACAGGAACGTCACGCCATAGGATTTGCCAAGGCTTTCCCCGATCGAGCGTATCATCTCGTGTTTCTGGAATTTGCTCTGCAACAGCGTTGAGGTAAAATAATCAAACTTGCCGCGTCTGGCGATAATTGCTGCGGATCTTAACCGATCATGGTAACAGTAAAGGCAACGTTTTTCCTCACGAAATACGACATTCTGCAGAAATGTTTCTATGTCGTAGCCCTCCTGATAGATGACCTTTAAGTCCACCTGCTCCGCATAAGTTCTAAGGGCGTTTTCACGCCTCTGGCACTCCTGGTAAGGGTGAATATTACGGTTGTAAAAAAAGCCCATCACCTCAAATCGCTCTGACTGAAGGATTCTCAAGGGATATATAACACACGGCGCGCAGCAAATATGAAGCAGCACTTTCATGATAAACCGTTCATGGCCCGTTACGCTCGCAACTCCTCAAAAAGTCCAGGAAAATCTCCTGAAACGGAGTCCGCCGACAGGTTATTGAGGAGATACCTACGCTCTTCCTCCAAAAATGGCAGTGCCGATCCGTACCAATGTGGACCCTTCCTGAATGGCGGTCTCGAAATCACCGGTCATGCCCATAGAGAGTTCAGTCATCTCAACATTAGGAATAGCTTCCTGGCGTATGAGGGTTTGCAGGGATCTAAGTGCACGAAAATAGGGCCGCACCTTGTCTGGGGCATTGAAGTATGGGGGCATAGTCATAAGCCCGCATATGGTGAGATTCTCGAGGAAAGAGATCTCGCGCACCAGGTCAAGGGCCTGTTCAGCCTCGATTCCGGACTTGGTCTCTTCACCGGAGATATTTACCTGTATCAAGATATCTTGGACCTTGCCACTGGCGCCGGCTCGTCTGTTCAGTTCTTTGGCAAGCTTTACGCTATCCACAGAATGAATCAGGTCAAAGAGTCCTACCGCATATTTTGCCTTATTTGATTGAAGGTGACCTATGAAATGCCACGAGACATCTTCTTCCTTGAGTGCTTGGATCTTTTCCCTGGCCTCCTGCACATAGTTTTCTCCAAGAGCCGTTGCACCCGCCTTGATTGCAGTATGGACGCGATCCGCAGGCACGGTCTTACTCACCGCAATCAATCTGACACTTTTCGGGTCACGACCGCACGCCAAGGATGCGTCCCTGATCCGGTCATTTACTGCCTTCAATCTCTTTTCAATCGTGTCTCGCATTGCCTGTGTCCCTTTCAAGCACCCCGGGTGGCAATCACCGTTGCACCACGCCTTCTGTCAGCAGAAATCCCACCACCTCACATAGCGGAAGGCCAACAACATTGGTATATGATCCATGAATACTTCTTACCAAGATACTGCCCAACCCTTGCACTGCGTAGGCTCCCGCCTTATCAAAGGATTCAGCCGTGCTGATGTACCAATCGATTTCGCTTTCGCACAGGGCCTTGAACAGAACCTTGGTCTCCACGGTCTGAGAAAACGAACGTCTTGCTGCCATGCAACAGATGCAAAATCCGGTCAATACACGATGAGTCTTGCCGCTCAGAGCCTTGAGCATCCGGCGGGCTTCAGTCTCAGTACGGGGCTTTCCCAATATCGTATCCCCTATAAGAACGATTGTGTCGGCCCCTATGATCCAGCTTTCCGGATAAAGAAGGGCGACGTCCATAGCCTTTGCCTTTGCGAGCATAAGAACGTGATTCTCCGGCAGACCAACGGGGACTGTATCCTCATCAAAAGTGCTTGGAATGACACTAAACGTTAAGCCTGCCTGCTCAAGGAGATGCCGACGCCTCGGAGATCTTGAGGCCAGGATTAGGGGATGCGGTCCGGATCTGCTGATCATGTCCAGCCTTTAACAAATCAGAAGACATTTGACAAGATCTCCGAAAACAAATCGAGTCCAGAAATATCTATAC
>MAXP01000185.1 GCA_001751085.1 Desulfobacterales bacterium C00003060
GGGTATTACACTGTTTATATCGACAAAAAGGGCCGGGAGCGCCATACCATCAAACCTAAAAACGCCATTATGGATAAAGCCCAAAGCATCAAAAAGAGCCTTTACAGCACTCAACACACCAAAACTTATGTTGTCTGCAAAGAACCTTCGCAAAACTTTCCGTATAAGATCGGTCAAAAACTGGAGCTTGTTCCGACCCGGGATATTTCAACAATCAAGCCAGGAGAAAATCTGGAGCTTGAGGTTTACTACAATGGGAAAAAATACGAGGGCAAAGGCACATGGGATGCCACCTATAATGGATTTTCCACGGAATCTGAAGACTTATTCTACCCGGCCACTAAAGTGACCGGAGGAAATATCGTGGTGCCCGTGACCCGGCCCGGCAGATGGTTTGTGCGCTATTATTTCAAAACAGAAGTCACCGGCGAAGATAAAGAAAAATACACACAGATGAAGTATACCGCCACACTGGTCTTCCAGATACCCAACGAGAAAAAGACGAAGAGGGAGCAACTTCATTAATTTTACGTCGCGGGAATCCTGAAGACATTCTTCAGTTTTGGTATTACAATTGAGGTTTTTGCTGACGACGTTGAGACTGATGTGCGGTGAACTCTGCCGGGGTTACTTTTATTGATGTTCATGGCCGACGAAAAAGTGTCATTTGTGGCCTTTCGAGGTATAAGTAGGCAGAGGGCGGGTTCGTGTGGTAACACACGGGCCGAACTTGCCCCGACACGGTGCCGAGGCGGCCCGCAGCGATTGCGGGTCTTACCCAGCCAGGGGTGCTTGCCA
Organism: Desulfobacterales bacterium C00003060; assembly: GCA_001751085.1. Taxonomy (GTDB): domain Bacteria; phylum Desulfobacterota; class Desulfobacteria; order Desulfobacterales. Next base: position 799 of record MAXP01000185.1, read on the forward strand.
AAACCGCAGGCCGTAGCATTAAGCGAACGGTGCAGCTTCGTAAGATGTGGTCGGACAGTCATTGCTGGGAGAGTCCGATCATTTCTCTTATAATCAGACAACCTTTTGATTATACAAAGTGGCAAAGAGATCTTTGGCCCGACGAATCCGTTGAGGAGTTAAGCAAAAAGGCCATGGAGGCAATACGGATGGAGAGCGGCGAACAAGGCGCTTAACCAGACCCTAAACCCGCCATTAGGTTTTTCGCTCTTCGGAAACAATTATTCATGTTGCTTCATCCAGATGGCGGCATATTCTCAGTCCCTGTTGTCAAGTGTGGAGGTGAAACAGAATATGATTACCTCAAAGAATCAATTGAAGATACACCATAGATTTGTCGACTATTTGTATTGGAATCTCCTTGGCGCCATACATATCATTGCAGCGGGTATAGCCATCTTGAACCACTCGATAGCGTGGTTGATTTGCTATATTATCATAGGCATCTCACTCGTAGTTGTCGTATACAGATTCTTTTGTAGTCACTGTCCACATTACGGTCAGGACGGCAAGACTACCAAGTGTATGTTTTTTTGGGGCATTCCAGCATTCTTCAAACCACGGCCTTGGCCATTAAACCCATTTGAAAAGGCCGTCTCGATAATTTCACCGATCGTGTGGATATTGTTTCCCCTTTATTGGCTCAGTTTGGAGCCAAGTCTGTTGGTGATCTATTCGCTGTCTCTGGTAGTATTTGTCTTGGCAATCCGAAGGAACGAGTGCTGTCGTTGTATCTATTTCCATTGTCCCGCAAATTGTGTACCGGGAGACGTGAAAAGCCAACTGGAAACGCGTTGATTTCACGTAACCGTTGAAAGCGCGTGGTTTACGGGTTCGGTGGTAGCAATCGAATTGCGAATCCAATTCCTTTTTCGTCTTCGGCGCCTCCCTAAATGCGAGATGACCGTTGAGGGTTTGCAGAGGAGAAGTAGATGCCGGATGTGTGGTGGTCAGCACCAAGTACGACAGCGCTGAACCAATGAGTTACGCCAAGGTAAAGATTTCGGCCCATGGAGCGAAGGCGTGATTGGGTATCCGGGATAGGAAAACCCAGATTTTAACATATGACATGCTCAGATGCTTCTTGGCTAGTATTGGAGTAAATGCCGGAGATCCGTCTATGGCGGGGCATAAGTCGATTACCCTTAAGGCGCTACATGATTTTCCGCCACAGGCAAATAGAGATTCCAAGACGTTTAGGAGGTGCAAAGATGAGGAAACATGTTACAGTTACTTTACTTTTTGCTGGGGTTGTTTTTCTTTTTACAGAGGTCCTTGCTCTATGTTGTGGATTTGAGGAATACAGGGAAATCAAATACACTAAGGAAATGGTTCAGGCAATGAACGCCGCCTTCAAGGCGCGCACTGAGTTGGGCCTTGAAAAAGGCGATGAAAACATGCTTGTCCTGACCAATGCTTCATACGGCACGGTCAATGGCAAGACAACGGAACCCTTTCTGGATATTGTATCCAATGTTACCGCATGCTCTATGGGCACGCGAAGCCTGTTAATGGTTCACACACCTTACGCCCAACCCCTGTGGTGTGCGCTGTACAGAAAGGATACGGGGAAGGTGGTGTTCATGAAATGGAAGAAAAACGCGTTTCAACAACAGGTCTTAAACGTCTCCCCTGACAAGATTTTAGGGAGTGAAGCATGGAAGACTGCCGCCTCAGGGCTCATCGGGACAGAGACCCTTTTTTCTGTAGTAACCATTAGCAATTCCTGGTCTGCCGGCGCACCCTGGTATCTCCTCAAATGCGCCCAATTCCATAATCACATCTGTCCCGGGCTAAACGCGGGCTATCTTATCGGAGAGCATTTGAAGAAGAATTACCCCCTGCGCAAGGGCGAAAGATACGTCTTTGTGGGGGCACCACCCACTTGCGCCAGCGACGCCCTGCAAACCATGTATGACGCCACAGTCGGTAAAAGAGGCACTTTTGCTAAACTGGTGGGGCAAGAAAAGTTAAAAAAATATGCTGGAGACCTGTGGTTTGATGGTATTCCCCTGTCTCCGCTGCCGATTATTGCCATGCGTGTAAGCAAAAACTCCAATTCCTGTGAGGGGGTTGTTCTCGGCTTTGACTGGAAAGGTCTCTTCAAGGACACCGGCGTGAAGAATCAGGACCTTACACCTCCCGGAGGGAACTCGAATCCTACTTATTTTATTTCCAGGGCTACAGTGGCTATCAAGCTGGCTTCCATGAGATTAGATGACAAACTCAAGTACGTAAGGGATGTCAAGAAGTTCTTCGGCCAAGCAGCCATGGCACAAAAGATCGCCCGTGAGGGGACAGATCCTTATGCTGTCATTTGGAGTATGGAATGAAAGGGAAGAGACTGTTTTTGTTAGGCACCATTTGGTTTTTTTGCTTATTTGCCCCCACCCTATCGGTGGCCCACAGGGTAAATGTCTTCGCATGGGTCGAAGGGGACACGGTTTATACAGAAAGCTTCTTCTCCGATGGCACGAAGCCTGTTCATTCCCGGATAGATGTCTTTGACCCCGAAGGGCAAATAGTGTTAACCGGAAAGACAGATGAAGAGGGGAGGTTTTCTTTTAAGATACTCGAGAAAACGGATCTCAAAATCGTCCTCAATGACTCCATGGGGCACAGGGCTGAACATTTACTCTCTGCCAGTGAAATGACAGGCGCAGTGGGTTCCGGATATGATAAGGGTCATGAACAGCCCCCTGAAATCAAGCAAGAAGAAGTCCTTTGCATTGATAAAGAGGCCATTAGGTCCGTTATGGAGGAGGTCCTGGATGAAAAGCTTGGGCCAATCCTCAGAAAGCTCGCTGTTGGCGGAAACAAGGGCCCGACTGTGAGTGAGATCGTCGGGGGTATTGGATATATCTTTGGTTTGATCGGTGTTGCGCTCTATTTTAGCAATCGAAGTAAGACAAGGTAAATCCTGATTAAAACTTCCCACTTATAGTCAATACCGCTGTAAAAGGTGAGGCAGCATAGTATTCTGCACCTGTTCCGGTATCATCTGCTATAATTGCGCCAACGTATCTTTCATCAAATAAATTATTCAATTCAAGGCCAACTTTTGCTTTTCTCAATATCCCAATATCCTCTATCGTATATGCCAGACTCAAGTCAACAACTGCATAATCATCAATTTTTTCTTTGTGCAGGGCATCGCCATACCTGCTATCAATCCATTTGACTGTCGGGCTGATTTCAAAGTTATTAATCGTATAGATCAAGCCTGATTTAATAATCCATTTCGGCGTATCGGGAAGCTGGTTGCCTTCAATTTTTAGGATTTTATCACCCCTCTTAAAGTCATCATCAAAACTCATATCAGTGTAACTCGGATTAAAATAGACGATCAAATTCTTTGATGGATAAGCACTTAGCTCCAATTCACATCCATATGCGGTGGCATCGCCAGCGTTTTGATAATAACTAATCGGCTCCTTATTCTTGGGATTAATTACTCTTGGATCATCAATGCTAGCCAATAGATCATTATGTTTACTGTAGAAAAACACAGGGGCTATGGAAAAATGCTTGTGTTTGTATCTGAAACACAAGTCAAAGTTGTTTGATGTCTCCATCTCCCAATCATCAAATATATCCTGCAACGTCATATTGGCATCCTTAAAGGGTTGTCTCATGGTAACGTACAGGCTTGTAATGGGGACATAGGCGTAAGGTCTCATGTAGTTCTTGCCATAGTTCAAATACATCTCGGTATCTTTGTTAAACTCATAGCCAATGCCAAAGGTGGGTAAAACTTTATCATAATCCATTTCTTTTAAACTGATGTCAGGGTCTTCTTTTAGTTCAAGTGTTTCAGCATCTGTAACGTATCCTGTGCTTGCCGGTTCTTTATAATAAAAATATTTCAGGCCTGCCTGAAATTTGAATTGGTTAAATTCATAAGACAGTTTAACATAAGGACTGTCAATTTCGCCATGCCCGTCATTTTTTGTATAATACATATATCCATTATATTCCAATCCATCGTCAGTGGTGACATATCTTTTA
>MAXP01000186.1 GCA_001751085.1 Desulfobacterales bacterium C00003060
AGATGACAGTCCAATATTTATCAGAGAGAAAAGGGTTTGTAAAGAAAAAAATACCATAAAATGTATATTTAGAATTCTTAGCTACAACATATGGGGTTCATGAATGATCTACGCAGTGTGCCTTGGAGCCTATCATAGGCTCTAAGGGCTGGGCAGTTTTCCGTCAAGCCGTTTCAAGAAACACGCCACCGCGTGAACGGTTACAAGTCGAGAAATCAGGCGGTGTGTCACTCAGAAATCACATTATGGCATAAAACTCCTTGTCAAACCATGACAGTCATAGTAATTTATGAACTTTCCAGTACATACTCATAAAACGTTAAGACATTTGGTAACCGTAAAACCTAAAGTAAACGCTTCAAGGTTCAGGGTTCAAAGGTTATAGTCTGCTGATATCCTTAATTTTATTCATAGCGGTTGAGGTGTGATTCAGATTAGTCTCTTTCACTCATTGGGTGAAACGTAACATTTGTGCCTGGCAACGTGTTTTCCTTTTGTTAACAGTTAGTTGGGTCGTTTCAACCCAGAACCGTGAACGCTGAACCGCTCAACCTATGCAAAACTGTCTGCCGTGACTTGGGCACAGGCAGGTCTAAACCTGTGAACGCCTACAACATTCATTTATTGTCCTATGTTCAATTTTCGTTTTGGAAGGCGTCTTGCTATGGCTGAAGAGAGTTATGATTTTCCGCCTTTCCGTCCGCCCAGCGAGGCCAATAGTCTTCTTCTGAGGGTTACTCGGGGGTGTCCATGGAATCGGTGTGCCTTTTGCCCCATGTATAAACATGTCAAGTTCGAAAAACGTTCGGTCCAAACCGTTAAGCGAGACATTGATACGGCCAAGGTCTACACGAATGGAAAGGTGGAGACCGTGTTCATCGCTGACTCTGACAGCCTGGTTATCGATACTGAAGAGATGTGTCAAATCCTTGGTTATCTTCATGATACTTTTCCATCCATAGGCAGGGTCACAAGCTATGCGCGGGCACTCACACTTAAGCGAAAGTCCCCCAACAGCTTGAAAAAGATAAGGGATGCAGGACTGACACGTCTTCATATCGGTCTTGAGACCGGAAGCGCACAATTGCTGAGCCGGATAAAAAAAGGTGCAGGGCCCGACACCATGATAGGGGGATGCACAAAGGCCGCAGAAGCCGGCTTTGAGGTCTCGTTGTATGTGCTTCTGGGTATCGGGGGCGAGTCGAACTCGCAAGAGCATGCCTTGGAGACTGCCAGGGTGCTCAATCAGATAAATCCTGATTTTATCCGCGTAAGGACCCTTGTTCCCCAGCCTGATACGCCTGTGTTTCAATGGTGGAACGAGGGGAGCTTTCAATTGCCTGGCCCTGAGACCATCCTGAAGGAACAAAAAACCATTATTGAGGGCCTGTCGGTTACCTCACGATATCTTTCTGACCATGTGTCCAATTATGCGCCTGTCAATGGTGATTTGCCGTGTGCCAAGACAAAGATGATCTCTCTGATTGACACAGCCCTGGATAATATCTCAAAAGACGATAGCTTAAGGGCTGATCTTGAAAGTATGCGGTACCTGCGACGATTGTAAAGGATTTCCATGCCGATTTATGAATATCAGTGTTCCGGCATATCGATGGGGCTTCCCCATCATGTCCTGTCTGTGGAGACCACGAATGCAAGAAGTTGATGGGGATGCCTGCCATTCATATCAAGACTGATCATGGGACGGGCCGGATTGAAAAGAGGGTCAAAGACTATTTGATAGATGGCAAAGTGTCAGATGCGGTTCGCTTCGCCGACAAGGCAGCTTCCATGGTCAAGTCCGGGAGGGTCAGGAAGATAGCATACAGGCTACACGAGAAGAGTGGCAAATAAGAAAGAGGTATGGGAATTAGGGAAGCTGCAATGACACGTTCATGCCCCTTGATTCGCAATATGCCTGCACAGTTGATCAGTAGGCAAGATGTGGGCAAAGCCGTAGGCCAGATTTTTCAGAGAGGCCAGATGCAGTTCTTCCTCTACAGTTGCCGTTGCGTCGGAAACAAAGAATACCCGATAATCCCGAACAAACCCATCCCGAGCTGTCGTCTCGCAGCAACAGTTGGTCATCACGCCGGCTATAATGAGTTCGTCAATTCCTTGGGCTCTGAGTTTCTCGTCAAGACCGGTTCCGAAAAACGCACTATAGCGGTTCTTATCTATGATGCCGTCTGTATCAAGGGGGGAAAGAGTTTCAATAAGCCGCCATTCGCTTGAGCCATATTTTATGCAGTCGCCCCACCATTTGGAGAGCATCCCTCCGTCCCTCGAGATGTCCCTGTGACCATGTCGGGTAAAGATGATCGTGATTCCTTTGGATCGGCAAGCCTCGATAATGGACAGAACATTTTCAATGATGGGCGAAGCAATGGGTAGAAAATATTGTTGCATGTCGATGACCAGAAAAGCGCATTTGCACGGGTTGGGCCATGCCCGCCGAATATTGTAATTGCTGATTTGTTCAAGGAAGTCTGACAGCATCGTTTGAAACGTAATCGCTTATGCTTTGAATGTGTTGAAAAAAGTATTGGTGAGAGGATATACAGCTTTTCGGCATCTTTCAAAATCGAGCAAAAGTAGTTTACACTTTTTTCGAAATGAAGGCCGGGTTTCAGTGTTCAGGTTTCTGAAACCTACATGTGTCCTGACACCTGAAACCTGAATACAACCAAAATGCCAGGAAAAGTGTAAACTGACTCATGAAGGATGCCGGTTTTTCTTATATTTTTGTACTTTACAACAAGCTTGATGTGAATCCAAGAAGAATTCGAAGAGACCACATCAAACGGACATAAGTTCCTATGCTGAAGATCTATAATACGTTGAACAAGAAAAAGGAAACATTCGAGCCGATAGAGCAGGGTAAAGTCGGGATTTATGTGTGTGGACCTACGGTCTATGACTCCTGCCATATTGGCCATGCCCGCTCTGTGGTGGTCTTTGATGTGATTGTTCGTCATCTCAGGGCGATTGGCTATGAGGTTACCTATGTTCGCAACTTCACTGATGTGGATGATAAGATTATCAACCGCGCCATGGAATTGGGAATCTCTACCCAGGAGCTTTCAGAAAAGTATATCAAGGAATACTATCAGGACATGGATGCCCTCAAGGTGGAACGGGCAACCATAGAGCCCAAGGCCACAGACCACATTGACGAGATCATTGGGGTGATCGAACGTCTCATTTCGCGTGGCCATGCCTATGAGGGTGGAGGAGATGTTTTCTTTTCAGTGGAAAGCTTCGAGGACTACGGCAAACTCTCCGGCCGCAGGCTTGCTGAGATGCAGGCAGGAGCGCGTGTAGATGTGGACGAAAACAAGCGCAATCCATTTGATTTTGTTCTGTGGAAGGGTGCAAAGCCGGATGAGCCCATGTGGGACAGCCCTTGGGGAAAGGGTCGGCCCGGCTGGCACATTGAATGCTCGGCCATGAGTACTCACTTTTTGGGGCACCATTTTGATATCCACGGGGGTGGCAAGGACCTGATCTTTCCCCACCACGAAAACGAGATCGCTCAATCTGAAGGGGCCTTTGGCGAGCACTTTGCAAATGTCTGGATACATAATGGATTTGTTAGAATCAACCAGGAAAAAATGTCTAAGTCCTTAGGAAATTTCCTGATGATCAAGGACATCTTGAAAAGATACCATCCTGAGGCCCTCCGCCTCTTCCTGCTGTCCAATCACTACCGCAGCCCGGTTGATTTTACAGAGCAAGTGATGGTAGAGGCCGAAGCCGGCCTCGAAAAGATCTATACGTTGTTGCACAGGATTGATGGAAGCCTTGGCCGCTGTGAATCTGGCGAGGACGAGCAAGGCCACGGGGCGCTTTGGGCAGGCTTTTGTCAGGCTATGGACGACGATTTTAACACGGCCCGAGGCATTGGACTTGTGTTTGAAACGGTTCGAGAACTGAATCGGTTCTTGGACAATGTTGGTAGAAAGCTGGACAAACAGGATCAAGTCAGACTTGTATCGACACGCGGTGATTTAATGCGTATAGGCAACGTGCTGGGTATCCTTACTGAGGCTCCATCCCAATTCCTTGAACAGAGGAAGGCCGACGTGCTCGAGCTGAAGGGAATTGACATAGCCCTCGTAGAACGTCTTGTTGCTGAGAGAGTTCGGGCGCGGCAGCAAAAGGACTGGGCCACTGCCGACCGGATACGGGATGAGCTTTTTGCCATGGATATCCTAATTGAGGATAGAAAGGAAGGCACAGGCTGGAAGGTCAAGTAGTATCCACATACCCTATGGCAAGAAATACCTGAAAACATATCGTTCGTAAGTTCGGCAGATAGCCAAACCGAGTGCCTTAGAAATCCCAAAATCCCTCAAACGGCAGTAAATGTGTAAGGGGTTTATGTAATGTTCAATCGCCAAGCGCATAATTATCACCTCCCCGGTCTTATTTTTATTTACCATTCTGTCACCTGGCAGTTATTTTGCTGACCTCATCGTGAACCGAAGCTGTCAATATCCTTTCTTTGATAAAAGATGCAAAAAAAGTGCCAAGCAGAGCATTTCTCAGTTAAACTAGAAATTACAACAAGTTATAATGGTAACTTTTCAATAACTCAGGGTAAGATGTCTGGATTCCGGCTTTCGCCGGAATGACGTTTGGATGTAA
>MAXP01000187.1 GCA_001751085.1 Desulfobacterales bacterium C00003060
ACAAGCATTCTCCTGAGATCCAGAATGATAACCTGCATTAACAGTGAAACGACTCTCTTGCTCATCTACAGTTATACCTCGGAAGGTTATAAATGGCGCTTTTCTCGGTGAGTCATGAGCATCAAGAGCAAGGCGCGAAGGCGCGGAATAGCAGGCTATTGCAAGCCTGAGCAACGCGGCTATTGATGTTCATGGCCGGCGAAGAAGTGTCATTTGTGGCCTTTCGAGGTATATACACCTTTTTTACAGATTTTTAAATGATATCATAAGGTTTGTCAAGCAATGAAATCACCGTCAGGCTGGAAGGAAAATGTGGAAACATACTCATCTACAATCGACCGTGCTACTTCTGTCTTGGCTAGCCGGATCTCAGGAAAAAGAGTTCTGCAGTCATACAACGAGAGATTTCTGACTTTTTGAATAGTCTCCACTTCATTTCGAGTATGCGGATAGAGTACTCCTTCTTCAGTCATTTCTTCCTTTTCCAGCATTTTAACAAAAACCAAGCTTCTCGCAGCGAGGAGGTCTACCCACGCCCCCTGGATACTTGGATGAAACACGTAGAGCAATGTCAGAATGTCTCCTGGCCCGAGGACCTGCCGCTTTCCCAAGAGAGGCTTAACGATCGGGGCCATAAGGAAGATGGGCCTAAGGCGGACCTGATCCGGAAGCCTCCTCCTGAGTTCTCCCAGGAGGGCGTAGTGAATATAACCAGCTTCAACATAAGCCGAAGAAAAAGATAGCAGGAGCCGTTTTAGAGCTTCCGCGCGCATTTCGTCGCGCAAAGCAAACCTTGCCGCATCGGCCCGGGCAAATTGCTTCACTGCTTCTAAGGTGGCTCTAAAAGACCCACGCAATACCGTCTCGTAATAATTCAGGAGCGCCCCGGTGGCCCTTTTTTCGGCTTCGTAAACCTGGGATTGAATCGAATGTCGATTGAAGTCCCTGAACGTCCCTCCATCAGCAAAAAATTCATGAATGCCTCCCAGAATATCCAAGAAGGGTTCCACCTGATAAATCGTTTTCCCCTCTTCTTTGAGGTCACGGAGAAGCTGGCATGTTTTGTAGCTGAAGTCCGGGAACTCTATGTCTCTGTCCGGAAGATAATCCTCAATTGCAAGGGTGCCTTCAAGCATGCGGTAAAACCCTGACGCGGGCGGTTCTTCCAGAAAAATGGCGTCATGAGAACGCATGGCCCGCGAGGCAAAAGGCAGAGTCTCCGGTCGATGGCTGGAAAAGGCTATGCTGACCTGATTCATTTCATTAACCCGGAGTTCGGCTGCGTAAGGGCTCGCGAGAAAGAAGTTGCAGTACAAAACACTGCCGATGAGATACCAGTCAACCCTCCCGAAGGGTCACAACACACATGGCGGCAATGGCTTCGCCCTTTCCGATGGCCCCCAATCCCTCCATGGTTGTTGCCTTGATGTTCACATCCCCAGGCTTGAGTGCCAGCGCACTGGCTATATTGGCCTGCATGGCCAAACGATGCAGGGAAAGCTTGGGGGCTTCGGCCAGTATGGTCGCATCCACGTTATTGACACAAAAGCCTTTAACACGAACCAGTTGAAACGTCCAAGCAAGGAGTTCCATGCTCGAAACATCCTTAAAGCGGGGGTCAGTATCAGGATAATGCTGACCAATATCGCCCAGACCGGCAGCACCCAACAAGGCATCGCAAATTGCATGGAGCAACACATCTGCATCAGAATGGCCCAGAAGCCCCTTTTCAAAGGGAATGATTACACCACCCAGAACGAGTCTTCGTTCATGCACCAACCTGTGAATATCATAGCCAAATCCCACGCGCATGATTTAGGATTCCTAATTCCTATTTCAAATGATCGACTTCACCTGTGTATAATCACACAACACTGATATTAGATTTTGTTTCTACATGTATATCAGACTCACTAACCGCCTGTCAAAACGAATAATATTGAGATTTTGCCCAATGCGTGCTATAGTCCTTAAGAAAAAGATTTTGGGGTTCAACATAGCCTCGTAGCGAAAAACAGCGGGTTACGGGTTCCAAGCAAGCTGAAAGCTGAAAGCTCAAGGCTCAAAGAAAAACCATGGTTCTGCTGCCTTCAGCTTTGAGCTTTGAGCCTTCCACTACCAACAACAAAGTTAGGTCTTACTGAGCCTTTACTATACCCCAAAAACATTATCTTGAAATCATATCAATAAATAAGGAGTTTTCATGAAAGGCGAATCCCCCTGACTTCAAGATCGGGGGATAGACAAATGGGAATATCAAAGTTAGATGTCCTGGGTCAGATATACGATATTTATGGGACCTTCTCATCACGCCTGAGGGTGGCCTGCGTGCGGGGTTGCACGGCGTGCTGCACCCAGAATGTTACCATGACTACCCTGGAAGGATACCGAATTGTTGAACACTTGATCCACACGGGGCAACGGCATCTCTTCCATCGCCTCCATCATTCATCACACCATGAACGATTCCAGCCCACCATTACCACCAATAAGCTTCTAACCCTTTGCATGCAAGGAGATGACCCACCCGAAGAAAAGAGCTGCCTGCCGGGATCTGCGTGCCCATTTCTTTCAAATAACGAATGTCTCATCTATCTGGAACGACCATTTGCCTGCCGGTGCTTCTTTTCCACCCAGAAGTGTGAAGCAACAGACTGCGCTGTGGTTGACCCGTTCTTGGTCACAGTAAATACTGTTTTCTTGCAGTTCATCGAGCACATCGACGCGGGCGGGGTCTTTGGAAATATGATTGATGTGCTGCTTTTTCTGGAATCTGAGGCACAGCAAAAGCGACAAGACATAGACGCGAGCCCCAATTATCCTGGAGGGCTTCCGACTAATCGTTGCATACCCGGGATCTTCGTGCCACCAGAGCATCACTCGATGATACAACCCATCTTACAAACTATTAGAAAATCGGGCATCCTTCATTAAATCTCAGAAGTAGTTTACACTTTATTGATCTTATGTTTTGGCAATGAAATTTGAAACTTGAAATTTGAAATTGGGAAAAACAAAAATATGTAGATGCCTTACCTAATTTCCAATTTCCAGTTTCAGCATCCGTATTCAATTCGATAATGCACGTTTTTTTGAAAAAAGTGCTAAGGGCTGGGTCAATGAAGGATGCCAAAAATCGTAATAGTTCAGCCTCTCGGGTGAACGGATAGAGGAAGTATTCCATGTTCAAACACGTCACAAAAGCCGTTATCGCGACAGCCGGGCTTGGAACACGCCTTAGGCCCATGACACTCCACACCCCGAAAGAACTCCTGCCAGTCGGGGAAAAACCAATGATTCAATATGCCCTTGAGATGTACATGGAATCGGGCATTCATGAGTTTTGCATTATCACAAGCCCCGAAAAACCTCGGATCAAGGATTTCATAACGGGCAACTTGACCCCCCCTACCCTTCCCTTTCAAAAAGATACTCGATTTTACAAAAAGCTGGAACGATGCGGAATCGTTTTTGTTACACAGACCCATCATAGAGGCGTTGCCGATGCCATAGGGCTTGCCAGGGATTTTGTTGGAGACGAACCATTTGCGTGCATTATGCCGGACTGCCTGCTGTTTTCAAAGAAGCCACATGCACGACAGCTTCTGCAGGTATTCGAGAGGCATAAAAAAAATGTGATCGGCACACTTCTCATAAGGTATGCTGATGTTGAACGTTTTGGTAATGTGGGTGTGCTGCAAACCAAAAGCCTCAATGGTGACTGTTTCCTTATTACATCACTTTCTGATAAGAAGAGAGAACCACTGACCGCGAGGCCTGGCGAGATGATTCATAAAGGATTTGGTGCAGGGATTTATCTACCGGAATACTTTGACCTGATTGAAGCGATACGCCCCCAGGCCAAGGAAGAGGTGGACGATATCCCGATTCACCAGATCCTTGTCAAGCAGGGAAAATTACTGGGGTGCCTGCTTGAAGGAACGGCCTTTGATGCGGGGCACCCTTTGGGTCTTCGCGCGGCAGCCCATTACGCAGGACGCCGGAACAAAAAAACTTAGTGGCTTTGCCCCGATCAGGCTCAGGGCCAGAGGGCCTGTGTCCACTCCAACCTGTAGGCTCTACCTTCCAGGGCGTAGTCCACATTAGGGAATTCCTTTCTGTGAAATCACCCCGTCAAATTCTGAAAACCAGGGGCATCCGCCTCCGGAAGTCCATGGGACAGCATTTCCTGGCAGATCCTAATGTGGCAGCAATGATCGTTAGGCGGGCTCAGTTCAACCCGGATGATGTAGTCCTTGAGATAGGTGCGGGGATCGGCGCCCTTACCCTGCCGTTGGCGCAACAGGTAAAACACGTCCTGGCAGTAGAACCAGACAGGAAGATCGCCGCCATCCTTGGCAATGAACTCTCAGCCGAAGGTATCTGCAACGTAACAATCATTGAAAAGGACATCCTGCAGTGCGACATAGAAGCCCTTGCAGCCAAATCAGATGCGCCCTTCAAGGTGCTCGGCAATCTTCCATACAACATCTCTTCTCAGGTTCTCGTTCGGCTGATCCATTATCGCCAGGTAATTGAGTCTGCTTTTCTCACGTTCCAAAAAGAGGTTGCTGAGCGTCTTGCGGCCAAACACGGAAACAAAAGCTACGGCAGGTTATCGGTTTTGATTCAGTATTGTGCCGAGATCTACCCCCTGGTTCAAGTGGCGGCCTCAGCCTTCTTTCCAAAGCCAAAGGTAGATTCTCAAGTGGTTGGCATTGAGTTCCACCACCCTGTCAGTTTCCAGGCAACTGATGAGGATTTTCTATTTCAGATAGTTCGGGCAGCCTTTGGGAAGCGACGCAAGACCTTGAAAAATGCCCTGTTAGGCAGCAATCTAGAATTCGGGGATGAGGGGATATCAGCAGCACTGGAACTCGCAGAGATCGATTCGCGAAGACGGGCCGAAACTTTAAGTGTCAAAGAGTTTGTAACTCTGAGCAATCATCTCCAAGGGCTCAGACTTGACCTTCAATGATTCCCCTGTTGGCAATACCACTCATACGTCTTCCTTATTCCCTCCTCTAAGGATATCTTGGGCTTCCAGCCCAGGCCTCTAAGCCTGCTAACATCAAGTACCTTGCGAGGTGTGCCGTCCGGTTTTTCAGTATCATATTCAATATTGCCCGGATAACCGACAATATCCTTCACTGACAGTGCAAACTCTGCGATAGAAATATCTTCACCCCAACCAACGTTGATGATATCTGATTCATCATAATGATTTACAAGAAAAATACATGCATCCGCCAAGTCGTCCACATGAAGGAATTCACGTTTTGGAATTCCTGTCCCCCAGATGGTTACAGACGGGTATGACTTAACCTTGGCCTCGTGGAATTTCCGAATCAGAGCGGGGATGACATGGGATGTCTCAAGGTCAAAATTATCATTCGGTCCGTACAGATTGGTGGGCATGACCGATATGAAGTTGGTGTCGTACTGCCGATTATATGACTGACACATCTTGATACCTGCGATCTTTGCAACAGCATACGGCTCATTGGTTGGCTCAAGGGTGTCGGTGAGAAGATATTCTTCCTTCATGGGCTGCGGGCAATGCTTTGGATAGATACATGATGATCCTAAGAAAAGGAGCTTTTTTACTCCGGTGCGATACGCTGAATGAATAACGTTGGTTTGCACCATTATGTTGCTATAAATAAACTCCGCCGGAAAGCTGTTATTAGCCCATATCCCACCTACCTTGGCGGCTCCAAGAAAGACATAATCAGGTCTTTGCTCCTGAAAAAAGGACTCGACCTGTGCCTGTCTTTCCAAATCCAACTCTATGTGGGTGCGCCGGATGATATTCGTGTATCCCTTTTTCTTTAATCTCAGGCAGATGGCTGACCCAACAAGCCCCCTGTGACCTGCGACAAATATCTTGGAATCTAACTCCATTGCATCCTCCAATCAATCAAAACACCTGCTATTTGCCAAATGCCCTGCATCCCGCAGGGTTTTTTCCTGCTGAGCCAATTCCATATCGCTTTCGATCATCATCCCTACAAGACCATCAAAGTCAACCTTTGGCCTCCACCCCAGCTTTTTCATAGCCTTTTCGGGATTTCCCAATAATTCATTAACCTCGGTAGGCCTGAAATATCGGCTATCTGTTTCCACGTATCTTTCCCAATCCAAGTCCAAGACAGTAAATGCCCTGGTCACAAACTCCCTTACAGAATAGTTCCTCCCGGTGGCTATCACATAATCGTCCGGCTCATCCTGTTGCAGCATAAGCCACATGGCTTCCACATAATCGCCTGCAAAGCCCCAGTCCCGTTTTGCTTCAAGATTTCCAAGATAAAGTTTTTCCTGTAGTCCGAGCTTGATGCGGGTTGCTGCTCTCGTGATCTTTCTGGTTACGAACGTCTCCCCACGGCGAGGGGATTCATGATTGAACAAGATCCCATTACACGCAAAAAGGTTGTAGGCCTCTCTGTAATTGACAGTCTGCCAGTGGGCATAGACTTTGGCTACTGAGTATGGAGAGCGCGGATAGAATCGGGTGGTTTCTGATTGGGGAATCTCGGCGACCTTTCCGAACATCTCAGAGGACCCTGCCTGATAGAGTCTTACATCCTTTCGAGTTCTTTGCCGAAAATCCCGAATCGCCTCGAGTACCCGCAGTGCGCCCATGGCAACCACGTCAACCGT
>MAXP01000188.1 GCA_001751085.1 Desulfobacterales bacterium C00003060
AGTGGCAAGCCTATGAACCGAAACAAGACGAAGTTCCGATTCATATGTATATTCGAAGTATATGTAGTCACGGTCATGGCGGTTCGACTGCATCTTCAGCGATTCTGCTGTCCAGACCGAATGTCTCTAATGAACTCGGGTTGATGCTGCATGCGTTTATGCCTCCATGCAATTCTACATATATTCCATTCTATGTGGGGATTACTGAGATAGACCATCGTTATACTGGCCCTGAAGCAGCGGTAGCTTTTCAGTTAATTAAGGCAAGATCGTTTTCACAATACAAGTTATATCATAATGCGGTTCGTAAAGCCTTTGATCCGTATGAAACGAGGCTGTTCGAAGAGATACCAACGGTTGAAAGTCAATTTGAAGAATTAAAAAAGGCTGACAAGGAAAAAGAGGCGAATGCGATGCTCACTCAGTTCGTTAAGGATAAATGTGTGCAGGCATTGAGCCTTGTCCAGGCCGCTCAGGATAACATGACCCAGGCTTCACGTGATGCCAGCAAGTGGTCACGGTAATCAAGCAAGAAAACAATGGTGTCCGTCATTTATGGCGGACACCATCCAGATCAAGTAATTCCGGAACCCGAATTGGGCTCAAGCCCGCCTGAAGAAACTGCCCAAGCCGGGTCGAGATGATAATAATACATCCTCCCGGCATTAGGGACAAGAAAAAGGGACCAGGCAAAAGAATAAATCGCCTGTCCCTATTAATGTTATTATGATGCCCTGGCCTTTGCAATCATCTCCTTGGCCCACTCCTTGGCATCCTCAAAATCCGATTCATTAGGATGACCCCTTGCACCCTGAGCCTCTATAGCCCACGATCTATGCTCGGCCTTTTTCATGAGCGCATCGATAATACTTGATTTCACCTTTCCACGGCATCCGAAGGTTCCGAGAACGGTTCCTTTGGATCTCAGACTCGTGGCATAATAAAAAGCCTGTATGGCAAGTTGTCCACCACGAAGCGAGCCATGTGTGGCAAAAAATGCCAACTTCTTGCCCTCAGGAATGCTTTTTATAAAGCCTTCAACCTTACCGGGCACACTATGTGCTTGGACTGGAAAACCGCAAAAAATGATGTCAGAATCTTCGACATCTTTCACCTCTTTGATGTGTAGAATTTCTTTTTCTGCCTGTTCAATGCCTTCGTAAATTGATCGAGCGAGCTTTTCTGTGTTTCCTGTATCTGAATAGTAAGCAACCAACGCTTTCATTTCAACCTCCTTGAGCGGAAATTTTTCACCGAATATGTATATGATTTTTATGCCAAATGCAAGGAATATCTTGTATATAGGCGGGAAGGTTAAATTTGAGGGCTTAATAAAAAGTCCCAATTCGTCATGTCGGACCTGATCTGGCATCCAAAACATACTGAAATCACTGGATTCCGGCCTTAGCCCAGGCCAGCGGCATAAACGAGATCAGGTGTTTCCATGTCTTTAGTGTTCCGCCTGGCTTTTACAAGGCCGGTAAAAGCTACGAACAGTCTGCCGAGATCATGAAAGGACATGCGGGAAAAAAGTATGAGATCGCAAAATTCCCTCTTAGAGGCCGCAAGTTCAAGGCGTGCAAATCACAGCATTTTGATACCGGGGGCTGATACAGAGTCATCCCAGAGCCTACAGAACCTCTCTTTTTCAACCGGCAGACATGTTTTTTGTACACCCCATTTTAGAGAGATAGGAGCTATCAACGTTGTTACAAATGCCATCAGGATCAAGGCTGAAAATTGATCCTGGGTCAAGAGAGGTTCGCTTATCAAATTAGCTATCATCAAGTCTTCGCTTAGACCCAACACGACAGTAGCAACGACCAGCTCTACCGCTCCCCGACCATTCATCCCCAAACCGATAATAAATGACTCCCTCATATTATATTTGAAGGCCATCGCCCCCAATCCACAACCTATTAACTTACCAAAAATAGCTGCTATAATTAAGACCAGACAGAATGATATAAAAGGCCATTGAAATGAAAGATGTAAATGGAAGGAAAGGGAGGCAAGAAAGATAGGCACAAGAAATCCGTAACTTATTCCAAATAGGCGATCAAGTATTACGTTATACACATCCTGATCCATAATTTCTTTTCTTATGAATTGCCCAGCCAGGAATGCGCCTATAATCAGGTGAAGCCCTGCAAGTTCTGCAAAGTAGGCCATTAAAAGGGCTGACACCATGGCAAAGGTAAAGGCCTTACCCCCATTATCCGTCAAACGCCTGGTGAATCTCGGAATGATATAGTGGCCGATTAAGATGGTGAGTCCGAAGAAAGCAAGCACCTTTAAAAGTATTATCAAAACTTCAAAAACTTGAATGGATCCTGTTTTCGCTAACCCCAATAGTGTGGACAATGCAATTAATGCTAAGATATCATCGACAATAGCAGCTCCGATAATGATATGACCAATCTCACCCTGATTGATCCTCATGGAATGGAGTATTACTGCCTGGACAGCGATTGCAGTAATAGATACGCCCATCCCAACAAAAAGTGATTGATACTGAGTACCGCCAAATGTATAGGTCGTAAAATATCCAAGGATAAAGGGTAGAATGAATCCTCCAAATGCAACTGTGATGGAAGGCCATTTATGTTCAAGCAATTCCTTAGGGTCCAGTTCCATACCCGTATAGAACATTACAAAGAATATACCCAGCTCGCCCAGCATTTCAATGGCAGGCGATGGAGTGATGATACCCAGAAGAGGGGGGCCGAAGATAACCCCCGCAAGCAGTTCCCCCAATATCATGGGCAGACCGAGGCGGGAAAACAGAAACCCCAACACCCACGCGGCAGTCAGGATTAATAGAAGATTTATTATTAGACCAGGTGTAATAATGGCAGTTACCTAACCCGGATAAACCGGAAAAAGGCCTTAAGGGAACTAAAGCCTGCCCCGGTTCGACACACTTGGAGTACTTATAGGCATTAAGAACAACTCATAATTGGCCTTCTTTGACACTGGCCTATTACAGCCAGATCTGGGTCACGGTTTTTCAATCAACATTTTCATTCTTTTTAAGACTTCATTACTGCCAACGAAAGACTCGATCCTCAGATCCTTTTCCTCAATACCATCTCTATTCACGAAGATAATAGTGGGGACGCCTCGAATCTTGTATTGCTTTTGAAGCTCGGCCTGACGCGGGTGCTTTTTTGTTAAATCGACGCGCAATGTGACGAAATGCTTGCTTAGTTCTACGACCTCAGGAACGCTGAACACCTTTTTCTCCATGGCCACGCATGGCCCACACCAGTCTGCATAAAAATCCAGGATTACAGGCT
>MAXP01000189.1 GCA_001751085.1 Desulfobacterales bacterium C00003060
CCGGCCTCGGTACATTGGATTTTCCAACGGGGTTCCATCGTCACACCTGGATAATTATCATAATTCATTAAAGTTTTTTTAAAAAAAGCCAATATTATCCCTTAGAGGCATCGTGGTTTAAAAATATGGTCCATTAAAATGGAAACCAGCCGGATACCAGTTCAGTAATTTATGGCAACCGCTGTAACTTACTCTGCAATAGGGTAATCATGATGTCTGCATTTATTAATTTTTTCCCAAAAGAGGGGCCCATGATATTCAAAGGCGATTTGAGGCAGTTTCACCCGATGGACGCTCTGATGTTTTTATCCCACCTGGGTTTAAACGGTATGCTGTCGGTTACGCTTGGGGATAAATTATTATCCCTTAGTTTTAAGGATGGTTTTTTGGTGGATGCCTATTCTCAGATAGGAGATGATAAGATTCTTAGAACAATTGTTTTTCGAAAATTGATTTCTGAGGACCAGCTTAAACGTATCCTGCAGATCATGCACGAAACCGGCATGCCCGTCCGCCAAATTCTTGAAAATCTGAACTATTTCCCCCTGTCGAGAATTAAAGAGGTGCTTGAATGCAGTATCAAGGAAGTCCTGCTTGAATTTTTTCTGCTGGAAAATGGACAGTTCCAGTTTACCGATGTCCTGGTTGACACTGATGGGGCGCAAACCTCTTTTACCGTTCAGAACATTGTTCTGGAGATCGTAAGCCAAGCCGATGAATGGCGGGATTTTGAAACATCAATCATATCCATGGACAGGGGGCTGGAAATTATCGCCCCCCCGGAAAAAGGCAAGACTGTTTTAGAGATTGAACAGATAGTACTGAGGCTGGTCGAAAAAAACGTATCAATTCGTCAGGCTTTGCAACAACTCCCGGCGGCAAGCTACACAGGGTTAAAAGCGATGGAGCGCTTTTTATCGGACGGGACATGCAAACTTGGCCCCTTAAAAAAAGAAGAAATCAACCATGAGGTGATTTCCGACAGCGACAGGTTGTTTTTCGCATTCAGACGGGCCTTCAAGGCACTGGTTTCAACCGAAGATACCCTTGAAAAACTAAGAGCCATGCTGTCGTTTTGCAAGGATTATTTCAATAACATCCTGATTCTGAAAGTCAGGGAAACACAGATTTTTGAATACATCCTTTTTACCATCGATAAAAAAGAAGGCATTCAGAAAAAAACCATTCGGAAACCTTTGGGAAGAATCGACCATGAACCTGTTTTCCACGCGGTGGATCAATCCGGAGTCGGCTTTTTCGGCAAAGTGTTTCCCTCAAAGATCATTTCAGAGATTATGCCGCTTTCTAAGACCGGGGAATGTGCGGTTATCCCGGTTGACAATAAGAGCAAATTGTCCTTGCTGGTATACGTATCCACTAAAGGGGCAGCAGGCGATTCTCATCCGCTTCACTATCTTGAGTTATTGTCATGGCTGGTGAGCCCTTCCCAAAAAGGAACAAGTACATCCCTTAACCTACCGCCCATGGCCTTCCAGGACGCCGCTACCGCTTCTGTTTCGGATAATAATGCGCCGTTGACCGTGCCTCCGAACAATATCAATGATCTGGTGAAGAAAATTGAAGAGCTGCCTCCCCTGCCGTCCGTGGCATCACAAATTATTCGACTGCTGTCCGATCCCAACAGCTCGCCTGAAGAACTGGAAACTCTTATCGGCCAGGATCAAGCCCTTGTCGCCAAGCTGATAAAAGTCAGTAATTCTGTTCTGTTCGGCGGTTTTCAAAAGGTTGCATCTTTGCAGCGGGCGCTTACACGGCTTGGTGTGCGGACGGTTAAAAATCTGGTCCTGGCTGCTTCCGCGCATAACTTATTTCCCCAAAACAACTCCCGCATAGGAATATGGAGCCAGATTTTGTGGCATCATTCCGTTGAATGCGGTATGGCGGCCCGCAGAATTGCCATGCAGGTCGGATATAACGATCCGGAAGAGGCATTTGTAGGAGGTGTGGTGCACGATATCGGAAAACTTGTAATTATGCTTAAATTATCCGATAAGTTTCAACAGATACAAAAACTGAAGGAAAAAAATAACCTGGCAGATATCGAAATAGAAAAGCAGGTGCTGGGGTACGATCATCAGGCCATCGGTGAAATCTTGCTGAAAAAGTGGAACATGCCGGCAACCATTCAGACATGTGTTCGCTACCACCACAATGGACACACAGAGGTTCAATCTCACACAATCGCATTGATTGTCGGATACGGAAATTATCTCAGTCACCGGCATGGCTTCCATGCGAAACCGGGGCCATCAGACTGCGATACAGATAACCATCCGTATCTTCAACAGCTAAGGATAACGCCGGAGATCAATGCGGATATTATCGAAAACGTAAAAGCGGACTTTCAAAACACCGGCCTTTTCGAATGATGATCAGGGGCTGCAAGGAAAGTCAGTATGGAAAGAGCGTGGTGAATTGAATATAGAGGCGCATTATATCACTGAATGTCCCGGGGAAATAACGGACAGGATATGTAAATGACGTTGATCGAGATTTGTTTTTAGAAACGATCTCGGAAATGATATCTGAAAAAATCGTTCAAATGAAAAGATAGCAGCTTTTTAATATAAGTTACTCTGTTATCAGTCATTGTGAGCCAATTTTAAAACGTTATAGCTCGTTTGTGGTTTCTTCTTCGAGTTTCTTGACTTCGGATTCAGCGTCTTTGGCCTTTTTATCAGCTTTGATAGCAAGCTGCTTTAGTTTTTCGGCTTCCGCTATGGCCTTATTCGCTTCTTCCATCCGCCTTTTCATTTTAATCCGCAAACTTTTGGCTTTACGGCTTTTATACTTTACCTTTTCAATATATTCATCTGTTTCTTTTTTTATTTGATTCGCTTTTTTAAAAGCTTCTTCTGCTTTTTGTTTGGCCTCGTTTGCTTTCCTTCTCTCTATTTTCGCCCTTTCAATAGCTTCGGATTTCTCCAGGTCGGTTTGTCCTTTTTTTCGATTTTCCTCGCTTTCAGTAGGCCTCTTTGAAGGTTGTTTTTGATAATGAAGCTTCTCCTCGATCTTAGTACCTTCAGGTGGTTTATTCTCTGTAATATGAACGACTCCAGCTTCATCAGTCCAGGTGAATAGGGTTTGGGCGGATAAAATATGGCTTCCGCATAAAAGAAAGAGTGCAGAAATGAAGGCAAATCTTGTTTTCATAGTTACAATATTAATTTTGGCAATAAATCCATATCATTATGAAACTGGTGTTCGAGTGGGGAATGCGGCTTTTGATCCATGACAGTATGCTAAAAGAAGGATTGTATGTCAAGAACGAAGGATACATTATGTGATTGTCCTGGATGCTTTTCAGAAACTTATTGAATTCATGAAGTCTTGTTGATAAGGATTCAATTGATTTGCCTTTAAAACCTAATACTTTACAATATTCGATAAAACCATCAATCTGTTCCTTAAGTATAAGGAAATTTGCATGGGAAATTCTTCTCCAAGTAAATATTTTTAGCGCCTTCCATACTGTCTATGCAATTTTTTCACCAAGTTTTTGAACCTGTTTCAACCAACTTATTCTTTTACTCTTTTTAGAATGTTTTACCGGTCCGATGGAGCTGATTTTAACCGGTTTAACTCCACAAAATTCCAGAGTTGACTTCTTCATGGCATTATGGCCGGGGCGGCCGTAGAGCAACCGATAATACCATGGTGGTGTGTCCATGGTGACAATGAGTCGCGCGGACTTTCCTTTCAGCAGCTTATCCCACCATACCGAGCCTTTTCGATATTGGAACCCGAATCCGGGCAGAAACACCTTGTCTATAAAACCTTTTAATAGTGCAGGCATAGTACCCCACCATGTGGGATAGACGAACACCAGGTGATTGGCCCATTGAATCAATTCCTGAGATTCGATTAATCCCTGTTCAAGTTCAACCTTATTTTTATAACCAAATGGCAGGTTGGGATCAAACTCTATCTCCCTAACAAAAATTTCCTTTAGATCAGCGTTTGCGCGTAAGGCACCCTCCTTATATGACTTTGCCAGTGCATCGCAAAAACTGCTGCTGTCCGGATTCCCCTGAATGATAAGCACCTTTTTCTTGTTGTTTTGATTCGTCACAATTTGACCTCCTTAATGGTTTTATCCACCGCATACTTTGATTGAGTTTTAATTCCTATTTTAACCAAATCATTATATTTTATGAAACATATAGCCATGTTCCAATTTTCCGTGCGGCAGTAAAACTGCCCCAGGCAAGTGCACCTATAAGTCTATCATCCCCAGTGATGTGGGTGGTGAATGCATTAACCACCCCTTCATCAACCTGATATGGCGCCAGTGCGGTCAGTAAAACGAGTCTTCCAATATCTTTTGATTTCTCATCCAACCCGTTCATAGCCTCCTCAACCCAATGCCGGCCAAGTCCCAATTCCTTACCATCCCAAGCCTGCACAAGTTTCACGACACAGTCACGTACGTCTTCCGGAATTAAATCTCTACCCGCCCTGTTAACCACTGCCGCAAAACGTGCAAAGGCGCCCGCTATGTTAGGTGAACCCTTTGCCCAGGCTAAATCGGCAGGCAGCTCTCTTTCGGGTAATAGTTCCAATGACGCTCCTAATGGTTTGGAGCGATGAATAGCTCTTGAGAAAAACCAGCCCGCCATTCTCGTAAAAAACCCTTTGAGCAGTGGATGATTGGATGGTAAAGGTGTTTCGCTTAAGAGCACACTTGCCATCCGATTCACATAGTGGAAGAACACGGCCGTCCCAATAATTTCCGGTGCGTCTTTCCGGGAGAAAGGGGGTGAAAGAAGAACCTTTGCCTCGGGTGAACGTGTTGCTGCAGCCCACTTTACGATAGAACGCGCGGCCGCATCCCGAATCTGATCGTCACGTTGGTGAATGATGGATTCAGCAGAGTTACGCGCCGAAGTCGCATTGAGCATAATGGTATGAGCATCAACGCAGTATGGACACCCATTAATTCTGGAAACTGTTGCAGCCACGGCTTCCTTGACGTCTCGGCGAACAGATCCCACAAGGAGCGATTCCCGACAGGCACTCCATGCACCTGCCAGCAACTCCGGAGAGGGAGAGTGAAGGGTAAAGGGTTCTACAAGTGCGCCGAATTCTTTCTTTATTTGAGGATATACTTTCGCTACAAGTCCTACAGTAGAATTTGGCGCAACTGGTTTTACGTATCTTATTGCCATAAGCTCCTCTCTATATATTGGCCAGATCTTTTACCAGGGCCTTAAAGGCATCGGCGCCTGATCCCAGGCATGGCTGGTAGCCACCACCGGGCTTTGTCCAGGCCGAGGCCAGGTAGAGACCTTTGAAGGGAGTCCTTTGCTCGAGCCGGGTCATGTATGCGTTGTCCATAGACTGCTCATAACCGTAAATAGCGCCCTCCGGATTACCGGTATAGCGGATGTTGGTCAAAGGAGTGGCCGCTTCCACAACTTCGATCATGGAGCTCAGGCCGGGGATGGCCCATTTCTCGGCCTCTTTGATAAGCGCACTGGCAATACGTTCTTTTTCTTTATGATAAGCGTCTTTGCGGCCTGCAAAATAGTCGGCCTCAAATCGCCTCCATGGTTCGTACCCACTGCTCATCATAACGACCACAGTAGATGTCCCGGGATTGGAATAACCTTTGTAGGCATTGTCATAAAGGGACACCAGCAAACCGGCCTTCTGGGGATCACAAGCAAGACAGCCCTGATAAGCCTTTTCAGGGTCGTAATCCCTGTCAATCCAAATCTCATAGCCTTTGACCTTGCGATGTACCTCCTGGTTTAGTCCCAACCAGACAACAAAAGTGGAAAGGCTGGGTCGATAGGTATCTAGTTTTTTCACGTACTCACCAGCCTTGCCGCCAAGTTTGGCCGGGCCTCCATCCCCTAACAGCATCTTTATGGTGGCCGGAACGCTGGCATTGGAAATGACCGCCCTGGCCTTGAGGATCTCACCATTGGCAAGGACTACCCCGGTAACCGCCCCGTCCTTCATGACGATTTTTTCTGCCTCTGTTTCGAGCATAACCTGACCCGCCTTAGCCTTAATGGCATCCATTAAGGCGTAACTAAGGTCCTGAGAGCGCTTTTTGATGTAGTGCCCTCCAAAACGTATATAGGCCGAGGTAGCGACAGCATAGTAAAAGCCTGACAACTTGGAGGGCGGCAGGCCATAGTAAGGCCAATAGATCGATAAGAGGGAGCGGAGCTTGGAATCCTTGACATGTCTTTCCAGAAGGTCGGATAGAGTGTCATTGCGGATCGCCCACATTTTCTTGTGTGTCCAGATGAAGAAAAACTTGTCCCACCAGGAGTCGGAGTCGAAAGGCTTTATTGCCTCATCCAGGATGCCCATGATTTCGTCAAAGAATCCCTGGATGCCTTGAGCCTGATCCGGAAAAAGATCAGAGAGCTGTTTGATGATAGCTTCGGGGTTGCGCTGGGGCCAGATCAGGTCATGGTCCGGCGTGATGATCCGGCACAACTCGGGTAGCTCTATCGTCTCCACCTTGTCCAGCACACCCGCACCTTCCAGGGATTCCCGCAATCCCCCCTTGGCGCT
>MAXP01000190.1 GCA_001751085.1 Desulfobacterales bacterium C00003060
GTGGAATGGGGGGGGGGATGTACTAAAATAGGACCGAAAATCCCCAATCCTTATAAGTACTGAGCTTCTGAAAAAGGCCCTCATGCACAGCATGGGGGCCTTTTTGGTCAGTTGCGGCACCATTTTTTTCTTGACAAGATGTTTGGAATTGATTATATATAAAGTTTATTCTTTTTTGTTTCACGTTAATATGAATATCCTTTTGTAGAGCTGGATAGTACCCATCCGGAAACAACTTGTAAGGGGAGGGTGTCACGTTTTGGCCGGTTTCATACCTGAAGATATAATTTCCCATATACGAGATGTTGCTAACATCGTTGATGTGATTTCGGAGTATGTTACCTTAAAAAAGGCCGGCAGGAATTTCATAGGATTATGCCCATTTCATGCAGACAAGAAGCCCTCTTTTACAGTAAGCGAGGAAAAGCAGATATTTCAGTGTTTTGGGTGCGGAAAGGGTGGCAATGTCTATACTTTTCTCATGGAATATAACAATCTAAGCTTCCCAGAGACTGTGGGGTTTCTTGCACAAAAATACGGTATTGAGATACCGACCCGCAAGATGTCGCCGACTCAAAAAAAGGAGTTGGAAGAAAAGAAAAGGCTGGTCAGGATTAACAGAGAGGCTGCTGATTATTTCAGGGAGAACCTGGCCAACACCTTTTCAGGTGGACGAGCAAGGGATTATTTGAACAAGCGGCAAATGACATCGGCCGTCATGGATCGTTTTGTACTGGGATATGCACCGAAGTCGTGGACCGGCCTGACACAACACTTTAGCAGAAAAGGGGTTCCGCTCGATGATCTTCAAAAAGCAGGACTTGTGGTTGCAAAAAACAGAAAATATTATGATCGGTTTCGTGACCGGGTCATATTTCCCATTATTGATATTCATCAAGAGGTTGTCGGCTTTGGTGGACGCAGCTTGGACGATAGCCTTCCGAAATATCTTAACTCACCTGACACACCGGTTTACCACAAGAGTCGAACATTGTACGGGTTACATGTTGCCAAAGACGCATGTCGCCGGGTCGGCTCAGTCTTTATCGTAGAGGGCTATTTTGACCTGCTGGCCTTACACTGTCACGGCATACAAAATGTGGTAGCAACCCTCGGAACTGCCCTGACGAGGCAACATGTCCGCATCATGAAGGGTTATGCTTCCCGAATCTGCCTTGTCTTTGATTCGGATGAACCCGGCATAAAAGCTGCTGAGCGCAGTTTGTCACTGTTTCTGGAAGAGAAGGTTGATGCCAGCATCTTGATTCTTCCTGAGGGAAAGGATCCGGATTCCTATGTCTTTGATGTGGGCGCTGATCGGTTTCTCAAGGCAACTGAAAAGGCATTGGGTTTGATACCGTTCCTCATAGAATCTGCTATCAAGAAACACGGTATTTCTCTGGAAGGCAAGGTGCGAATTATTGAAACATTGAAAGGTACTCTCGGCTCTTTACGCAACTGCGTTAGTCGTTCGGTCTACATAAGGGATTTGGCAGAGCGCCTGGATATCGATGAATCGGCCATCTTGGAACATGTCCGGGCCTCAGCAACAAGGGACAAGAAGGTGAACTCGTTACCCAAGCCACGACACAGCTCAAGAATAGAAGAGGCCCTTGTCGCAACTATGCTTCAATGTCCGGAAATGGTGTCCGGTTTCGATGGGCAAGAAATCATTGAGGGATTTGAGACGGTGGAGCTAAAAAAAATAGGGCGCATGATCCTGGAAAGGTCCAGTTTAAATCTACGAACAGGTGCTGATCTGATCGCACAGACTGATGACGAGCAACTCAGGAACATGATATCCTCCCTGCTGATGGAGGATATCCATGTGGATTGCGAGGGTTTTCAAATAATTGTGAGACAGTATCAAGCCCGCCTTAGAAAGCGCCGGATTAGACTGCTTTCAAATAAGATCAAAGAGGCCGAGAAAACCAACGACCAGAAGCTGTTGAATCAACTCCTCGCTGAGAAACAAAGATGGGCTCGACAGCACCTAGATGCCCTCGCATGACAACCTTTTGTTAGGTTTGGAAGGAGATACTCATGGCCAACAGGACCAAGGTCGAAAACCTGAAAAAACTGATAACCAAAGGCAAAAAGCAGGGATACCTTACGTATGATGATATCAACGCTGCCCTGCCAAAAGGCAGGGTTTCCCCCGATCGCATCGATGAGATGATAATGGTCTTTGACGAACTGGACATCGAGGTTATCGATGGCAGTAAGACCAGGGTGTTTGAACCGGATGTGGAAAATAAGACCCAGCCACACGAGGCAGCGCCCCCTCCAGCAGAGCCAGAGCGAGATATATTCGGCAGAGTCACTGATCCTGTCAAAATGTACCTCCGTGAAATGGGATTAGTGTCTTTGCTCACTCGAGAGGACGAGGTTGTAATCGCCAAGCAGATAGAAGCAGGGGAACAGGAAGTGATGATGGCCATGGTGCAGTCTACAATAGGAGCGGAGAGGATTCTAGCACTTGGTGATTCCCTATCGAGAGGCGAGATTCGCCTAAGAGATGTGTTACGGGACGTGGATGAGGCCGATACGTTTGTTGAGGAATCGGTGCATACGAAAAAAATTTGCAGGATTATTGATGCTGTCAAAGATGTTTACCGGGAAAGCATCGAGTATCGAGAGTCCCTGTTCTACACCAACATGGACACTGGTGCCCGTCGCAGAACGAGGCGATGTATAAATCGTAGAAGCCAGAGGATCTTTGAACTTATCCGGGATTGGAGACTGGACGCCAGGTTGATCAATTCCATTGTAGACGAGATCGAAGACAGTATCAATCTGTTTGACAGCCTGGAGCAGGAGCTTGCACAATGTGCACTACAGGTGGGGGTCACGTTGACCGAAATCCGTGAGGGTTGCAAGCAGAAAAGAGAGTTTGTCGAGAAGTTGTCAAAACAGCGTAAGCTTGACAAGACCGAGGCCTTAGCCATCGTTCAATCCGCCGGCCAGATAACAGAAACCATTCATCAAGAAAAGCTTCGACTGAAAATGAATAATCAGGGCCTGAAGCGCGTTTTGGCCCAAATCGAACAGGGTCAATTCAACACCAGAATTGCCAAAGGAAAAATGATCAATGCTAATTTGAGGTTGGTGGTTAGCATTGCGAAGAAGTATACTAACAGGGGGCTTCAGTTCCTGGACCTGATTCAGGAAGGAAATGTCGGCCTTATGAAGGCCGTTGACAAGTTTGAATACCGGAGGGGCTATAAGTTCAGCACATATGCGACTTGGTGGATTAGGCAGGCCATCACGCGGGCTATTGCAGATCAGGCAAGAACCATTCGAATCCCGGTTCATATGATCGAAACTATCAACAAACTCATTCGGACCTCTCGCTATTTGGTGCAGGAGATGGGCCGGGAACCCACGCCAGAGGAACTTGCCGAAAAAATGGAATTTCCTCTGGAAAAGGTGCGCAAGGTCCTAAAAATTGCCAAGGAGCCTATATCCCTGGAGACACCTATTGGAGAGGAAGAGGACAGTCATCTCGGGGACTTTATCGAGGATAAGAAGTTCATGTCGCCTTCTGATGCTGCAATCAATCTGAACCTTGCCGAGCAAACTCGAAAAGTACTGGCAACGCTGACGCCCCGTGAGGAAAAGGTCCTACGCATGCGATTCGGAATTGGAGAAAAATCAGACCACACGCTTGAAGAGGTGGGGAAGGATTTTGCGGTGACCCGAGAACGAATCAGACAGATAGAGGCAAAGGCCTTACGTAAGCTGCGCCATCCTACGAGGAGCCGCAAGCTGAAGGCATTCTTGGAGATTTGATCGCGTCAATTCCCTTGACAAAATCGATAGTTCTGATTACACATATAACTGATAGGGCCCATAGCTCAGCTGGAAGAGCCACCGGCTCATAACCGGTAGGTCCCTGGTTCGAACCCAGGTGGGCCCACCACTGGAAAAAGATATGCTTATTCTGTATGGGAGGAGATGCATGGTGACTTATGTCAAGAAGCCAACTGTAATACAGTTGGGCCCTGGTTCCAAAATGAAAAGGTGTGGTCTCCGGACCGCACCTTTTCATTTTGGATAGTCTGATCCTTGAAAAGTGCATATCCGTATGAGGAGATGGCTCTGACGTTTTGTCCCAGATGCATGGATGGAAGGATAGCAACCGGGGTTTGGGACAAATTGGAAATCAAATATCTCCTTTTACTGCACAGGGATAGCTCCAATGGGTAAAGTTTAACCTTAATTCTGGAATCTTGTGGCTGATTTATAGGAGAGCATTGTGAAAGAACAGATCGACTTGTTGGTAGAACTTCAAGAGAAGGATAAGGCTCTGTGTGCGTTAAGGTGGCAAGTGCGTGAAGGCCCCGAAAGACTTCGTGAGTTTGAAAAGGAATTTGAAGATCTTGAACAAGATGCCAGGTCTGATAAGGAGCGTATTCAAGACTTGAAAAAGGACCAACGCCAGTATGAAGCTAAGATAGAGGACGGCTTGGCCGACATCAGGAAAAGCCGGGGCAGGCTTATGAGTATTAAGCACAACAAGGAGTATCAGGCCCTGTCAAAGGAGATTGAGGAGGCTGAAAAGGCAAATACAGATTGTGATGACAAGATCTTGATTTGCATGGAGAAATTGGAGGAGCTGAACAAAGAAGTTGCGGCCAGGAAACAAGGCCTGTCAGCCATGCGGGAGCGTCTTGAAAAGGAAAGAACAGCCGCGACGAAAGAACTTGCACGTGTCCACGAAAAGCTCTCCAATATAGAAAAATCCAGAGATAACCTGATAAAAACCTTAGATCCACGCCTTCTTGCAAAATACGAACAGATCAAGGGCGGAAGCGAAGGCATAGCGGTTGCTCTGGTAAGCAATGCAACTTGTTCTGAATGCCACCTGAGTATCCCCGCACAGATGTACAACGAGCTTCAAAAACAAGATAAACTCAGATTTTGTCCTCATTGCCAACGAATTATTTACTGGAAGGCGTCTGAGGCTGCGGCATAACAGAATCTATTGCGTCTGTCGTGCAACCTGGGGTACTATATTTTTGAGATCTTATAACCTTATTGCCAGAGTAGACCAAACGATCGCTCGCGTCTTCAATTTATTCTGCAGATGCGGGAGGAAAGTCCGAGCTCCAAAGGGCAGGGTGCTTCGTAACGCGAAGTCGCGGTAACGCGAAGGAAAGTGCCACAGAAAAGATACCGCCATTTGAGTCGGCGGCTACGCCTATTTCAAATGGTAAGGGTGAAAAGGTGCGGTAAGAGCGCACCAGTTCCCCGGGTGACCGGGGAAGCTAGGTAAACCCCACCCGGAGTAAGACCAAATAGGGAGGCGTTTGAGGATGGCCCGTCCGAGCTTCCGGGTCGGTCGCAAGAGGTGTTGGGCAACCAATACCCTCAGATGAATGGTCGTTGTTCCGTTGAGGGTAACCGATGCGGAAAACAGAACTCGGCTTATGGTCTGCTCTGGCATATAACCCTTTATTTCAAAGAATGTGTTTTGACCATGCAAAAACCCAAGACTGTTCAGGGAAATGGTGATTTTGCCGATAAGATCCAGGTGTTTTCCGAGGAGTTCTTAAAGTGTTGCATTTATGTGTGCGAAACTCAGGCAACCCGTGAAACCTTCACAAAAAAACTGTACGCTAAGATGGTCTCAAGTTCCAAGCTCTTGGAAGATTTGTTGGACTTCCACGGCGCAAAAAACAACTCCAGGTGGTACTATTATCGCGAATTGGTCTCCAGTGTAAGAAACCTGTCTGAATCCAGTTATTCCCAAAAACACATCTCCAAACGTCTCCCTTTCTATGACCTGGCACATGCGGAGGGGTTTGAGGAGAGTGGATACGCCACTCACAAATTCCTGATAAGTTCTTTGAGAGAAATCTGTCGCAATACGATTAAAGAAGCGAGGCTGCTGAAGATCAGGTTGCCTGAAGACGGTTTTTTGTGGGAAGATTTTCCTGGAATTGCCACTGAGACCCCTCTTGAGTTTGATATCGACGATGAAAACCAGGAGGAGGAGAAAAAAAACATTGTCAAGATAACCACTGAGTTCTTGATGGTCGCCAAGAAATTTGAAAGATTAGGCTTTTATGAGCCATACAGCTTGGATCAAATCAAGGCCATAGTTCCTTTCAGTTTTAATGAACAAGAGGCGCGGCGATTTGAAATGGACGTTCACAGCCTGCAATCATCCTTTGATACATATGTGAATAGAAGCGGGCTCAAGTTTCGTGACATCAAACTCAAGCGGCTTCGCGGGTACATCTCAGTAGTTCTTCATCTTTTGGAGCTCACACGCCGTCTCTTACACTATTATGAACGGCATCTGTATGAGGTTGGCTACAAAGACATTTACAAAAAGGTCGGCGAGGAGTTAGCTGGGGCTGTCAGTCCCGAACATATACTTGATCGCATTGTGAATTATGGTCTTTATTATATTTACTATTTCCTTTTGCAGGGTCAGGATCTTGCTCAAGAGGTTTTGAATAGGAATATGGAGCAAGGTTCTATTGAGGTAGGCATACCACAAAAACTTGGTTTTCACAGTCGACCCAGCATGTTGGTAGCCAAGATCGTTCAACATTATGGCGGTCAGGTAGAACTGTGTGTGGATTCTGACCGATTTGATGCAAGCAGTGTCCTGGACATCCAGTGGGCCGGAGGCAAGGTTCAAAAAGAAGACATCAAGGACGTTGTCTTTAAGGGAGACATACGCGCTTTAAGAGACATTCAGATTCTGGCCGGCATAAACTACGGTGAAAATTTCATGGGCAAGGGAATCCCGCTGCCCAAAGAACTTTTCTATCTAAAACAATAGTATGTCTTCGGTTGGCCGGTTGGTTTTTTGAAATGAGTTGCGAGCTGTGCAAGCTCAATCCTCGATCAAGGATTTTATTTGTCCAACCGGTGAACCGGACAACTGGCGAACGGGTTATTAGTTTTTTGCCATGACTGATCGATCCAACAGGATTGCTGCGGTTATTGTGGCGGCAGGGAAGGGGACCCGTATGGGGTCCGCAAACAGGAAGCAATACATGATGCTGGGAGACCGCCCGGTCCTGGCCCATACCCTTCTTCTGTTTGAGAAATGCGATGCGATTGAAGAAATATTCCTGGTCATCCCCGGGGATGATGATCGTTTCTGCAAGAAGGCAATCATCGATCCGTTGAGACCTGACAAACCGGTTCATCTGGTTTCGGGAGGTGCCACAAGACAGGAGTCTGTCTTCAATGCGTTGAAGACCATTGATGGCAGTTTTGGCTTGCTGGTTATCCACGATGGGGTGCGTCCGTTGGTGAAGATCGACCGAATTACCGAGTGTGTTAAGGTGGCGGAGAAATATGGGAGCTGCATCCTTGGCATACGAGCAAGCGATACCATAAAGACGGTAGACGAACATAACCGCGTGATCGTGACTGTGAATCGACACATGATCAGGATGGCCCAAACCCCTCAGGCATTCTCCTATGATCTTATCCTCACAGCCCATGTGGCCGCACAAAAGAAAGCTTATGTTGGGACTGATGATGCTGAATTAGTAGAGATGTGCGGTCATAACATTGTGGTGATTCCGGGCGATCCTTACAACATCAAGATCACTACACCTGAAGATCTCAAATTGGCCGAAGCCCTGCTGGCGTACCGGTAAGGGCTCGCGCAAAAATAATTGGTATTGTCAGGGAGCTGGACAGCAGATATCTCTCCTCGGTTTTGGCGTGCCA
>MAXP01000191.1:0-204 GCA_001751085.1 Desulfobacterales bacterium C00003060
AAGTGTGGACTTTCGTTCAAGACATTGAATTGACGTATCCTTCTTGATAGGGTAGATTTAAAGATCCCAAACACAAAAAACGCGAATATCTACAAGAAGCGCTCAATTTTGGTTACAGTAAAACGCGGTACCGAGAACGAACCTCGACATGTTGCTATTTATCTGATAAGAACAATTAAAGCTGAACCGCTGTTAAAGATCGGA
>MAXP01000191.1:243-8773 GCA_001751085.1 Desulfobacterales bacterium C00003060
AACGGTTTGATAGAATAAACAATATGATTTACAAAGGTCAATCGGAGATTTGACCCCTTTATACCCCCTTGCTACGAAAGGGAAGTATTGTTTTTATTAAAATTTGGTTAAAATGATGTCGCGTAAGTTCTATCATAATGGCAGAGGGCCCTTGATCGAATTCATGGCCAAAGAAAGGGCATATAAGGGACGGATTGCCAACTACTGGTCTGATGGGCTGCAAGTAGTCATCCATCATGCACCAGCGTTTGCGGCAGGAGTTAGGCTGGGCCGGCTTAAGATAGCCAAAAACAGCAAAGAGC
Source organism: Desulfobacterales bacterium C00003060 (assembly GCA_001751085.1). Classification (GTDB taxonomy): domain Bacteria; phylum Desulfobacterota; class Desulfobacteria; order Desulfobacterales. The sequence continues at coordinate 546 of MAXP01000191.1, forward strand.
TGACTCTATGTGGACTAAAGGTGGTAAAGGTTCAGCCCCGAAAAGGATATTACCAGATTGATCTGCAAGCAGTTGACCCATCATCTTTAGGTGATTTGCAGCAGTTAATGGCCCGAATCGAGGGCACCGATCCTTCCGAAAGCGATAATCTTTTTGATCCCTCAAAAATTCCATATTTTAACCGAAAACATCACTATTCGGATGCAGCCGTTGCCAGCCGTCTTGATTGGGGCCGCAAGGCGTCCAAAGCCCGGCTCGAATTTTTACCCCAGAACCTGTTTAAGCACGAATCCCTTGCAGGCAATATCGAAAATTATATCGGTGCGGTTCAGATCCCGGTGGGTCTTGTTGGGCCCATACTTGTCAAAGGGGTGTATACTCAGGGCTATATTCCAGTACCGGTGGCAACAAGCGAAGGCGCGCTGGTCAGTTCCATGTCCCGGGGAGCGCAGGTATGCAATCTTGCAGGCGGAATCCACGTGTACGTGTCACGCCAGCGTATGTTGCGGGCACCTGTTTTTTTCTGTCAAGACATGGACGGTGCAATTAACCTTGAACACTGGATCGTAGAACATCAGGACGAAATCAGGACCAAGGCAGAAAACGTGTCGTCCGTGGCCCAGTTGCAACAGATCGTTCCCTTTGTATTCGATAATACCGTCCATTTACAATTCTATTATTCAACCGGGGATGCAGCTGGACAAAACATGTCTTCGGCTTGCACCTGGATGGCCTGCCGTTGGATCCGACAGCAGATCAGGAGGGATCCAGCCATCGGATATTCCAATCATATGATCGAAGGGAACATGTCCGGTGATAAAAAGGCAAATTATCAAAATTTTATACATGGTCGTGGCATTGCTGTGACCGCTACCTGCCGTATTCCGGGTGCCCTGCTAAAACGGCGTCTGCGGGTTACTCCGGCACAGTTCGTACGTGGCTGGCATGCCGGCGAAGTGGGCAGCTTACAGGTTGGTATGATCGGTTCGAATATAAATTTTGCCAATGCTGTGGCCGGTATTTTTACAGCCACAGGCCAGGATATCGCCTGCGTACACGAATCTGCCGCAGGCTATTTTAAAGCCCGTCAGGAATCTGAAGACCTCATCTGTTCTGCATATTTGCCGTCCCTGGTTATCGGCACGGTTGGCGGAGGTACCCAGTTGCCAACCCAAAGTGAATGTCTTGAACTTATGGGCTGTTTAGGCAGCGGCCATGTTTTTAGGCTTGCCGAGGTTATTGCCGCGACCTGTGTGGCACTTGATCTTTCCACCGGTGCGGCCATCGTGGCCAACGAATTCGTACACTCTCACGAACAGCTAGGCCGAAATCGACCGGATAACCGGTTAGCCTGGTCCGAAATAAATAAAGATTTTTTTAGTGCCATGCTGTTCGACAGAGATCTTGATGTGGTTTCAGCTGAAAGAAAGCAAACCATTTGTGGTGGCATTATTTCCGAATTAATTCGGAAAAATTCCAAAGATCCGCGTGGGTTGCACCGTTTTGAATTGAGCATTAATGGTCGGAAAGGAGCACAAGACTTATCAGCGGTAATCAAGCTCAAACCCACAGACAGGGAACTTTTAGAAGTTGGCGCAAAAGTAGCCCGGCTTACGGGTGAAGATACCCTGAGCGGGCTATACGAGGCACATTCCCATATTTTTAATCTGGATGGCAGCAATCTGAGGGAAATCGGAATTTACTCAAGTGCACATGAAGACTTACGGAAGCATATGCCCCAGGTTTTTGGCACATGTTGCGATCATGAACGAAGAATTTATGCTGTTTTAATGGAAGATCTGTCTAGTTACTCACATCTGGACACAGTCGATGATCCGTCCGCCTGGCGGCCAGAACACATCAGGTCTGTACTCAAGTCTCTGGCTGCCATCCATGCGATCTACTGGAATCGTATTCGGGATATTGAGCCTGAAATGCACCTTACCGCTTTGGATGCCGAGGCAATGGAAAAGGCTTCAGATCTGCTTCGGGAACTGACCGCCTTTAACGCTTTTAGGTATTCGGAGCTGATTCCCTCCGGGCTAAATTCGATCTATAAAGATATACTGGATGATCTCGTGCCGGCGATAAAGGCAATGCAGCAGTTTCCCGTTACATTGACTCATAATGATTTCAATCCCAGGAATATCTGCTTTCGTCCTGAAAAAGACGGATTGCGACCGGTGATTTACGACTGGGAACTGGCTTTTATACAAAACCCCCAGCACGATTTGATTGAGTTTTTGGTGTTTCTGTTCGATCCGGAAACCAGTATGGAAGAATACGATCGTTACATCGAGATTTATCTGGGATATCTTGAGGAAAATATCGGGGCTTTAATTAACAGAAATAAATTTATGTCCGTTCTGCATCTAAACGCTGTTCACCTGGCCATAGTGCGCTTTAACCTCTATTTGCTCGGGCACAACCTGTTAAACTTCAGCTTCATGGATCGGGTATACCGAAATTTGGGTTGTTATATTGAATCTGTTTTCAGGCGGCCTAACCGCTTGTTTTTCTGCTCAAGCTGAAAATATAGAGATCTACATTCATGGTTTTAAAGAAAAAACTATCCTTTGTCATTCCCTTTGACGTTGCTGCCTGCCAGGATTCGATGCTTGCAGGGGGCAAAGCCGCACGTCTAGCCGCCATGGTCGGGGCCGCTTTTCCAGTCCCGCAAGGGGTTGTGGTCACTACCGACGCTCTACGTTACTTTTGCAAATTTAATCGTATTAAGTTGTCATCAGCAGCTTTTTCAAATTCCGATCAAGCATTAGAAGCACTACAGCAGGGGAAATGGCCGTCTGAACTATCCGAAGAGTTGTCGGAAGCGATTGATTCCTTGGGTACAGTGTCTCTTGCGGTTCGTTCATCTACCACGGCAGAGGATGGGTTTGATTTCTCCATGGCTGGCCAGTTTGATACCTATTTGAATGTAAAGCCTGACCAGGTTCGGGAAAAAATCCTGCTATGCTGGGCCGGACTGTTCGGCCGAGCTCCTTCTGCATACAGGTGTAAAAGTTCAGATAAAAGCACATGGTCAATGGGAGTGATCATCCAGGTTCAGATAAACGCTCGTTATGCAGGAGTGCTGTTTACCGTGGATCCGTTGCGCAAAAGTGCAGATCATTTTGTGGTGGAATGGGTCCGTGGCCTTGGCGACAAACTGGTATCAGGTCATATGGAACTGGACAGGCTATACATCAGTCGTAATCATCCGGTGATTGATTCCGACCTACCGGACAATCTGGCTGCCGGGATTTATGAGGCCTGCAGATTGGCCCGGTCCGCAGAACAGTTGTTCAACCATCCCATTGATATGGAGTGGGGCATCGATAAGGAAGGTTTTCATTTGCTCCAAGCGCGGCCGATTACCGGGTTTACATCCGATCAGACTGTAGCATGGACCAATGTAAATCTGACGGAAAATTTTCCTGCCCCTCTGGTTCCCCTGGCATGGTCGGTAGGGGACGGATTTTATACGGCATATATCCATGGGATTTTGCGACATTTCGGCTGGAATGATGGCGATTTTGCCCGTGCCGCCGTTGTCATTTCCAACCTAATGGGGATCCAGGGGGGACGGATCTACTACAATCTAAACAACTGGTATGAAATCATGGGGTTTTTCCCATTCAGCAGCTGGCTTATCCGATTTCTCAATAATTATATCGGTCAGGAAATACCATTTAATTACACACCAAAGAAAGCCCGGCATTTCACAAGGTCATGGTGGCGAGCTCTTTCTCGTAAGATAATGTTCTGGCCTCGCCTTTTTAAGTTGTTGCTTACAGCTGAACGGCGCATGGACGTTTTTGAGCCCAGGTTTTATGCTAACAGGAGATCCTGGCGCACACCTCCCAGCGATCGGTTGACGGCTGACCGCTTATTCTCACGCCTTGAATCGATGCTTATCTTTGTAGATCGCCACTGGACCGCGCCTGGCATGGCAGATTTTCTGGTGATGGTGTTTCCAGGTGTTCTGAACGCATTGATCGTCCGCTGGTTTGAAACCGACGCCAAGAAAGAGGTCGTACGACTGTTTAAGGGGCTGGATCTAGCCAGCACTAAGTCTTCGGACCTTATCTGGCAGACGGCACAGGCCGTTGGGAATAATAACATATTGCGAATATTGCTTGAGCAGGGGGATTATGAAAAGCTTGAAGAGTCACTTAGCGAAGAACTGCAAAGCTTACTGGATGAATTTATGGAACGTTATGGCGGGAGGTGTTACAACGATTGCATGATCGTTGCACCCACTTTCTACGAACGGCACGATCTGTTTTGGGATCTTGTAAAAAAATATGTTAACAATTCCGCAGCAGATCCCCGTGAGCGATACAGGGTTAACCGCCGGGACCGGTTGCAGTATACTCAAAGTATCCTTAAGCGGTTGGCTCCGGTGCGGAGGTTGATCTTCCGGCATTTTCTTAAGCTGTCATGGCAGGCAGTGGGTCTGAGGGAGCGGGGAAGGCTGCTACAAAGCCTGTTGCTCGGCGAAATAAGACTGACTGCCCTGGCCCTGGGCAGTCAGCTTGCGGCCAAAGGTGCTATAGATGCGGCAGAAGATATATTTTTTCTGCAACTAGATGAAATCACAAAACTGCTGAACGGCAAGTTTCAGTTCCCTGAACTCATTGGTCAAATGATTACAAGCCGAAAAGAAGCCTATAAGTCTTGTGAGCAAAACGAACTACCGGAGTTTTTCTTTCTTGATCGGGGCGAGTATATGCGGTTTGAGGGTCATGTCAAAGGACCGGCATTGCAAAAGAATAATCGGGTGCTTACCGGTATCGGCGTGGCTGGTGGAAACGCTAAGGGGATTGCCCGTGTGATTCTGGATCCAGCCCAGAGCCTACGAATGAATCCAGGTGACATATTGATTACACGCGCCGCTGATCCAGGTTGGACCCCTTTGTTTTTCATGGCAGGCGGACTAATTCTCGAGCGGGGCGGCATTTTATCACATGGAGCTATTGTGGCCCGCGAGTTCGGTATCCCTGCGGTGGTAGGAATCGACCGTGTAACTACCTTGATTGCAGATGGTCAAAATGTTGAACTTGACGGTACTGCCGGAAGTGTAACCCTTTTGGACGATTAAGCACACCATGTGGATCGATATCAAGCAATTTGCAGCAGAACGCTGCCCGCTAAAGGTTCTTTTACCCCTTGGTACTATTCTGTGGGTAGCACCCCTTACACTGGTCCATCCGTTGCATATAGTTAAAGCCATAAGTGGCTGCATCGGAGTTTTAATGTTGATTTTTATTCTCCGGATGGCTGACGATTTGTCCGATCTGTCTGTGGACCGTAAATGGCACCCCGAAAGAGGCCTATCCCACGGTGAGATCAGTGCTAAGCGCATAAAAGGTGCTGTATTTGCAGGGTCGCTGTTGCTTGTTTTTTTTAACCATTGGAGGCCTGGCATTTATTGTTTTGGGGGCCTGGCAATTTTCTATATTTTTTATTATTTATTTAAAACGAAACTGCCGGTTAGCGTACTACCACTACTAGTCAATCTTGTATTTCTGTTTATTCCCCTCTATTGCGGGTGGATGATGACGGGAAGTGCAAGTTTTTCCCTTTGGTTGCTCGCTATGTTTATCTGGGCAGCCGTTGTGGGTCATGATTTTGCCCACAGTGTGCATGGGCTTGATGAGGTGTTGCCTGGAGTCGATACGCCTTCAAGACACTTGGGCTCCAAAACAGCGGCTATAGCAGGTTTGATCGGCTATCTGGCTGCTATTATTTTCGGAGGAGTTTTTTGGTATTTGAACTACGGTGGCCTACTTTTCGGTCTCATGCTGGCCGGAACCTGTATCCTGATCATGGTGCTGGCTGTGCGTCTTGTCCGTCGGCCTATTCAGCGTAATGCAAGGCCGTTTTTTATTTGGGGATTTGTTTTTTTCCTGCTCCCCCTTTTGGGACTAATAATCGAGCGGCTAATCATGATGGTGACAGGATAGGAAGAGCCTTAAGCTCGGTTGGCCGTAAGTTAAGGTTTTGGATGTTTATATGAAAATTTAGTTGAATAGTTGAACAATTAAAAGGAAAGATGGTCAAAAGATCACATCGAAATAAGATTCTTCTTTACAATCGTAAAACGCAGCGAATCGAGGAAGAGATTGTTTTTAAGCGGCGGTTTATGGATTTTTTTTACGGCAGCGTAACAGGCCGCCATCTGACTCACGGTTTTCTGAGCCGCCACATTATATCAAACCTGTATGGATGGTTGCAAAAGACGCCTTTCAGCCGGCGCAAGATCGAACCTTTTATCAGTCAGTATTCAATCAACCGCAAGGAAATTCTTCCACCGGAAGACGGTTTTAAAAGCTTTACCGATTTTTTTATCAGGAAACTGAAGCCGGGTACTCGGCCTGTGTCCGACGATATGGATGCGCTGGTGGCACCTGCGGACAGCCGTTTTCTGATCCGGCAAATAAATAATGATACGGTAATATCAGTAAAGGGAACAGACTATTCCCTTGAGCAGTTTCTTGCAAGCAGGACTGTTGCAGCACCGTATATTAATGGGCTCTGCTTGCAGTTCAGGCTGGCTCCCTCTGACTATCATCGTTTCGGTTTTATTGATCGAGGAGTCCAGGGGCCTGTACATACCATCAACGGGCGGCTGAATTCTGTTAGTCCTTTAGCCATAGAACAGATGCCTGGGATTATGATCGGCAATTACCGCCAGTGGTGTTTTGTAGAAACCATAGCCTTTGGTACTGTGGTCCAGGTGGAGGTGGGTGCCATGGCAGTTGGTGTCATTGTACAGCACCAGCCATACGGCGGTCAATGTGAACGTGGTCAGGAGAAAGGATACTTCGAATTCGGCGGCTCCACTATTGTGATTCTTTTTAAACCACGCACTGTTTGTATTGATCCGGATATTCTTAAATATTCTCGCCAGGGGATTGAGACACTGATTAGATATGGTGAGACAGTAGGAAAAATATACAAGTGAGATAAAAAGGCGTATAAAATGGCCAACATAGGTCAACTATCATATTTTCTATTGCCGGTAATTCTTGGCGGAGTATGCAATATGATTTTTGTCAAGATGCCTCTTGCCGACAAGCTTAAAGCGACCATGGACTGCGGCCGATTCTGGATAGACGGTAAGCGGGTGCTGGGCGACAATAAAACCTGGAAGGGTTTTTTAGGAATGATTTTTATAACCGCATTCTGGATGGCTGTTTTCGGACGCCTAAACAGTCATTTTGATTGGGCCAAGGCTCTTTCCGTTCTCGATTCCTCCAGGTTTGATTTTCCATTGGCCTACTGGATTTACGGCGGATTGTGGGGATTCGGATATGTTTTGTTCGAGTTGCCCAATAGCTTTATTAAACGGCGGATCAATATCGGTCCGGGAGAAAACCGTCCAGGACCGGTAGGGCTTTTCTTTTTATTTATGGATCAGGCCGACTCGGTGATCGGCTGCATGATACTAATGCTCTTTTTTTATACACCTACGCTTCAAGAAGCCGCAATTATTTTTGTACTGGGAACGGTAATTCATTACGTGATTAACATCCTACTTTATCTGGTGGGGTTGAAAAATCAAATAGGATAGTGTTGTTTTTAAGGGCAGCAGACACAATTCTTTTAGGGCGCTGCCTTGGATATGTATTTTCATGGGGCGAGAAGTACCTGGTCTTCGAATCGATCTGACAGGGCTGTTGAAAGGGTTTCTACTGACTTTTGGTCTTCAAACTCGACCAAGAGTTCACCATTGTCGCCGACAACGAGTTTTCCGTGTGATTCAACAATCTCTAAAACCTCGGCAGGTTCAAGAGAAGTAGCCGGGAAGTAGCCGGGGTCATTATGTTGTCAGTTTAGTTATTATGCTGAGTTTATTGTTATGCGGAGATGAGGATCTTGGATGCCACGATAACGCAGTCGTTTCAGTAGAATAGAATCATCTTGCAACTCTAACTTCTCAGCATAATAATGACGTCTTTCTTACCTCAAATTCATACCAAAGGAGGACGTCATGTTTGAAAAGTTTTTCGAATGCCCTTCACGAATTAAAACACTTCGTGAAGGTCCAGGTGGACCGTTACTTGAAGGATTTACTACAGAGCTATACCAGGTGGGTTACGCCGATGGAACAGGTCGCAAGCACATCCGAGCGGCGGAACATCTTATTCATTGGACAGAGACAATAAAGGGGTCAAGTCTCCTATTGACTTTTGTTGCAATTTCTGGTAAAGAGAACCCATGTC
>MAXP01000192.1:0-1632 GCA_001751085.1 Desulfobacterales bacterium C00003060
TTTTAGACCCCTTCGAGGGGTCTTCATCAAACCACCCGTTCTACGGGTGGTAGGTGATTTTTTGAATGGTTTCTTAACCGCACAGCTCCCAATTTTTTGATTTTAGCCGAGGCCTTATCCGCGAGAGGGGCGTCGGGTGCCAGTTCAATGACCTTTTTGAAGGAAGAAATCGCTTTTTCTCTGTCATTCCTGCCGGCATAAGCGCATCCCAGGTCATAATAGGCAGGGGCAAATTGGGGAGCATACTGAACAGCCTTTCCCAGGGAAGTAATTGCAGCCTCGTAGTTTCCTGTGGCCATGTAAGTCAGCCCCAATCCCCTGTGCGCCCTGAAGAAACGCGGAACCATCTCAAGGGCCTTGTTGTACGAATCAATCGAACGTTTATAATCCCTTTTGCCACGGTAGGCCTCACCAAGATTGCTCAGGGCAATATGTGGCGTTGCATACAGTATATTGTCAAGGGCGTGGTTGAAACATCGTATGGCGTTATCCCACTGACGCAAGCCCAAATAGACAGTGCCCATGTTGTTCGAGGCCTGTGAGTAATCGGGTTTAAGGGCTAAGGCCTTCTTGAAATGGGGTATCGCCAGATCAGGTCTTCGTTTTGCAAAATAGGCCAGTCCAAGATCATTTTGCAGCAAGTGATCCTTGCTGTAGAGTTTTTCCGCCTTCAGAAGCTCTTTAAGGGCCGCCGTATAATTTCCTCCGACAAGACATCCTTCACCAAGACGCCTTGAGGCCTCTGCTTTCCTCATACGTTCGGCCTTGCTTGCCGAGCAGGAATCCAAGCACAAGGAAAGACATATAAAGAGCAAAAACCAGGGCCATGGTTTCAGCATGAGAGACTCCTTTTGGTTGGTCATTTGTCCATCGTCACTTGTCGGTTGTCTTGAAGACTGTGATGTCTCTTTCCATCAAGAAATCGCACATTTTGGGATGTAGTTGTGCCAGGGTGAATAAGAGCCTTTCCTGATCGGGATGAGAAACGAGAAGGCCCGGAATGCTAATCGAGATGGTCTTGGACACCTTCCGGTTTGCCCCAAAAAAAACCGGGTCCTCGGAAAAGGCAATCCCGATAATCTTCAAGATATTCCCGGCAATGGTCAGGGCTTTATCCTCAGGTCTGATTGACAAGACCTTCAGCCCTCCTGCCTCAATGGCCGATTTTGCCTCGCCGTAAAAGGTTCCAAAGTCGACCACTCTATCCGGTCCAGCCCCTCCACAAATAAGATTGGCCGCGGTCTGGACCTGACAACCAGCATAATTAAAGGATAACGGCATATTCGGGTAGTAGGAAAAACCCGTTGTTTTAACAAATCCGGCCACAAAGGTTTCGTGATCCTGCGCATCCAGAAACTGAACGCACCCCTCACCACTGCCCTCTCCTTTGAGGCCCGTCTGCAACTGCGACGTCCGCCCGGTATTTGCTTGATGCGCAGCCGATGGCGGACGGGCACGAGTGGCTGGGGTTGGAGTGGTGGAATCCGGGACCTCATCCTTTGTCCCTGGCAATAGATCGGAAACAAGAATATCATGTTCAGTCAGGTACTGTCTGAGGGCAGCCGAGGTCCGCTCTTCAGGATCTGAAATGCAGGTAATACAATGGTATTGTAGAAGTGTGCCTTTGTTTTG
>MAXP01000192.1:1638-2171 GCA_001751085.1 Desulfobacterales bacterium C00003060
ATATTCAGGGTCTGCCGGACTTCGTTGCCATACAAGTCACGAAAGACCTTGTCAAGCAAGGCAGGTCCTGAAGCACATTGATCCATATTGATTATGCTCACGGATTTCCAAAAGGCGCGGATCGCCTCTTCCGCACCTTGCGGAAGGCCCTCGCCTGTCTCGAAAAGAATGCGCCGTCCATTGGCAAGTTCAAGGACCGGAAAGGCCGACAGGTCTAACATAAAGTCGTGATGGCCTGCTGTAGGGAAGAAATAATTCCCGGATTGAAGAACCGTCCCCCCTATTTGCTTCAGGGCCTTGGAAACCGCCATGAGACCGCCGTGGCCTGCCCGTTCATGCCCGCCGTTAGTTTGCACGCAGGCAGGGGAAGGGGTTTCCGGCGCCGAAGCCTCAGGGTCCGGAAGCGACCCTGTTGGGGCAGCGGTTACCTCTTCCGAAGCGATCTCGGGGATGTGGATCTTCTGACCGGGATAAATACAGTCAATGTCATCGATGTCAGGATTGAGGGCCTTAAAGGTTTGAAAATACCCTTC
>MAXP01000192.1:2228-10012 GCA_001751085.1 Desulfobacterales bacterium C00003060
TCTGGCCGGGATAGATCATATCCACATTTTTTATGTGCGGGTTAAAGTGTTTCAGGATGGAAACAAATCTCATGAAATCGTCTTCTGCAATGCACCCCTTCTGGCACAATATCTCCCAGATATGGTCACCCTCCTGGACTGTGTATGTGTCAAACACAATATCCCAACAGCCATACCTCTCTAATCTATAGGTCTTGTATGCCTCTGCTCCCCACACAGGAAGGGACCACAAAAAGGCCAGCAGGATTAGTGGTATGCCCTTCCACGCTGTTAGGCCTAATCTCATTCGGAAAAAATCCCTTCAGAATCCACATAAACCCGGCGGTTACTTTTCCCGATGGTACAGCAGACTTCATAGTTAATCGTCCCGATCCTTGCTGCAATCTCCTCTGCCGTGATCCGCTCTTTGCCCTGGCTCCCCAGCAGGACCACCTCATCACCAACCGCAACACCCTCAACCCCTGTAACATCCACCATGGTCAGGTTCATGCAGACACGACCTGCGACCGGCACACGTCGTCCATGGATCAGCACATCTCCATTATTTGAGAGCAAACGACTGTAGCCGTCATCATAGCCGACAGGGATGGTTGCGATGGTGGACCTTTTTTCAGTCATGTAGGTGCAGCCGTAGCTGACATAAGTACCTGGAGGGACTGTTCTGATCTGAATCACCTTGGACCTGAAGGACATGACCGGCTCGAAAGAAGCTGCCGCCGTCCATTCTTGAGCAGGTGGCGAACCATAAAGGAGGATCCCGGGTCGCGCCATGCCAAAATCCAAGCCCCTGTTTCCCCAAAGCGCGCCACTGTTTGCAACATGCACTACCCCGCGATGGCCCACGAACCGTCTGTACTGTTCGACAGCCTCCTGAAATATCCTGATCTGCTTGTCGGTAAAGGGGTGTTCTTGCTGATCAGCTACAGCAAGGTGGGAAAATATTCCTTCGAGTTGAATCCCCTTCAGGGACAAGATCTGTCTTAAAAAGCCTTGCAGGTCTTCGGGGCAAACCCCAAGCCGGGTCATACCGGTGTCCACCTTGATTTGGACCGGTGTCACCTTGTCCTGTTCAGACGATATTCGGGAAAGCTCTCTCGCAATCTCGAGCTGAAAAAGTGCGGGCGTAACCTCAGATTCTACAGCGGCTGGAACCTCATCTGATTGGACTCCCATCATGATCAAGATCGGAAGCTTGTGCCCGGCTTTTCTGAGTTCCAGACCTTCTTCCAGTTCGAATACGCCGAGATAGTCAATGCCCGCAGACTCCAGGGTCCTGGCCACAGGTAACATGCCATGGCCGTAGGCATCTGACTTGACAATGGCAAGAATGCGTGTGTGAGGGCCAGCCAATCGCTTGATCTCAAAGAGATTGCGCCTGAGCCTGCCAAGGTCGATTATGACTTCATTTGGTATCATGGTTCTGCTTCCATACAGGAAGTTCAACTGTGAAGGTGCTGCCCTTGCCTTCAGCGCTCTCCACTCGGATCCTGCCGCCAAATGCTTCAATAATGCGCAAACTGATGGCAAGCCCCAGGCCGGTCCCCTTGCCCGGCGGTTTTGTTGTATAAAACGGATCAAAGATCTTGTTGATTTCAGTGACGGCAATCCCCCTGCCCGTATCAGAAACAGAGACTTCAATGAATTCCTTGTCTGAACCTGCTCCCTCAGGGTCGGGAGAAATTCGTCTTGCAGCAATGGTCAGTGATCCTCCTTCATCCATTGCGTCACACGCATTAAGCATCAAATTGATCAGGACCTGTTCTAATTGGTTGGCATCGGCCCACACCATCCCGGCATCTTCTTCAAGTTGCGTTTCAATCTTTACAGATGCCACAAGACTTTGACGAGCAAGAAAAGCCGTGTTCTCCATGACCAGGGCGTTTACATCCACGGGGGCAGACTCGGATGGCGAGGGCCTTGAAAAATCGAGGAGGTCACGGATGATGGTATCGATTCTGGTTACCTCCTTCTCAACCCGCCGCAGATAATCCCTGGCTTCTGCGTTGTCTGCCACGTGATCCGCCAGGAGATTCGTGTAGCCCAGGATAGCGCCGATGGGATTGCCGACTTCGTGGGCCACACCTGCGGCAAGCCGCCCCAGAGAAAATAGCTTTTCTGATCGTATCACTTCCTCCCTGGCCTGTTTGAGTTCCAGGTTGGCTGTTTCCAGAGAACGAATATCGGCCTCCAGGCGCTCCTTGTTGTTCGCAAGCCTTTTCAGCATCCGATTAAGGGCTGCGGTGAGGTGCGTAATCTCGTTCCGATCGATCTTGGCCATCATGAAAAAAGGATCGGTCCCTTCAAAATCATCGGACATCCTGACAAGGCGCTTGATGGGCCGGACCACGATTCTGGACAAAAGATAGTTTCCAAAGACAACAAGCACCAGCATATTCAAGCCTGTGTAAAACCAGATGAGACGACGGGATCTGCTCAACCCCTGGGTCACAGCATCAATGCGAACAGGTACAATGGCGGCCGCAATGCACTGTTCATCGTCAAAAATGGGGGCTGTAATGGTTAGCAGTGTGCGTTCACTGTTCATCTTTGTGCCGGGCTTTCCCGTCCTGATGACGCCGGCAATCTGACTCTCGGCATACTCGTTGCGCCACGTTGGACGTTCCTTGCCAACCCACGCTGAGCCATCTGTTCCGACCACGACGATCTCAGCATACAGTCCTGAATTGGACATCCAGGAAATGCCCTCGCCAAGGCGCTCCTTTAACAGACCAAGAGAAACCCGGCCGGCGTGCTTTGTGGTGTTCTCAACAGCCGCCTGTATCTTCCGGACGACTGCCATGCCATCGTCTGTCTTGTATCGAAGCAGATTTCGTTCTGTGATCCTCAAGATAACAAAGCTGGTCAATGTCATGGCAACTGCCAAGAGGAGGGTCAGGCTCAGCAGAATCTCGGTCCGAAGGCCCGGTCTATAGGTCTTCAAGGCTTCTACCCCAAGATCGTTAACTTAAAATCCGTGCATACCAGCCAATGATCTGCGGCCCGAAAAACAGAAAAAGGAGTGCGCCAAGGCTAAGAAAAGGACCAAAAGGGATCGCCAGCTTTCGTCCCTCCTCAGTGCGGAGGGCCAGAGCCGTGCCAACAACGGCTCCAATAGCCGATCCAGCAAAAACCGTAAACATGACGCCTTTCCAGCCTAAGAATGCGCCAATCATGGCAAGTAACTTGATGTCACCACCACCCATCCCTTCCCTTTTGGTCACCAGATAATAACCCCAGGCAACTAGAAAGAGAGTGCCTCCACCCAGGATGATCCCAAGGAAGGACTCTTTGTAGGTGATGTAACCAAGGGCGAACGAGGTGAGGAATCCGATCCCGATACCCGGGTAGGTAATAACATCGGGAATGATTTTGTGATCAATGTCAATGAAGGTGATCACCAAAAGGGCCTCGACCAGTCCGTAAAGAACAATGCCTTCCAAAGAAAGGCCGTGGCGCATGAAGATCGCAACTGCAAACAGGCCTGACACAAGCTCAACCATGGGATATCTCAAGGAGATTGCAGTTCCGCAGTGCCGACATCGCCCTCTAAGCCAGAGATAGCTGGCCACAGGGACGTTATCATAAAAGGCGATCCTGGCCTTGCAGTTTGGGCACATAGATCGTGGGAGTATCAGAGAAAGAGACCGGGGAAGGCGGTATATGCACACATTGGCAAAACTGCCGATCGCCATGCCGAACAAGAAGATGATAATCTCAAGAATCAAGGATTACTCCTCAACTTTCTAAAAAGCACAAAAATCACATTTTACCAGGACATTTGGGCATCCTTCACGACAAGTCAAAAGTAATTTACACTTTGTTGATCTTGTATTTTGGCAGTGAAATTTGAAACCTGAAATTTGAAATTGGGAAAAACACAAAAATGTAGATGCGTTACCTAATTTCAAATTTCCAGTTTCGACATCGCCATTCAATTGGATAATACACGCTTTTTCGAAAAAAGTGTAAACTGGTTAATAAAGGATGCCAAAGTTACGCTAAAATGATGTGCAGCTTAACTCCGCAATCCGAACTCCGCAATCCGAACTCCTATAACTATACGGAATAGGCCAAAGAATCAAGATTATTGTTGTCATCAAGATATTATGTCTTATAGTAAGGACTGGCGCAAAAGGTTTGTGATAGCGGTCTTTGCCGAATAATTGCTTTTAATTAAACCTCGGGCTATGCCCGAGCGATCCTAAAAGCTTTTTGAACATCGAACGTTGAACATCGAATGATGCAATCGCTTCGCTCCGCCAGTTCATAATTTGGCAGAATACCTTATTCAAAATTCGATGTTGGACGTTCGATGTTCGACGTTCATGGCCTTTTAGCTTGACGGCTACGTCCTGATATTGAATTGTAATCTGGAGGAATCGCGATGTTTTTAGACCCCTTCGAGGGGTCTTCATCAAACCACCCGTTCTACGGGTGGTAGGTGATTGGAGTCGTGGGTCAAAAGCAGTCGGCACAAGGCCCATGACGGAAGGGGAAGAACATGAAAAAACGGAGGAACCTGTATGGCACAAACAGATAGCGTGGATTCCATTAACATTATACAAGAATTTGGTGAAGACGTAGAGATCCCGGACATGCTCCCTCTGCTTCCTGTGCGTGACGTTGTTGTCTTTACTTATATGATCCTCCCCCTATTTATTGGAAGGGATAAATCGATTCGCGCTGTGGATGCAGCCATGGCCAAAGATCGCCTGCTTCTTCTGGCTACCCAAAGCAACTCTACCAGCGAAAACCCTGAACCCAAGGAGATTTACAATGTGGGTACAGTGGCCATAATCATGCGTATGTTTAAGCTTCCGGACGGCCGGGTCAAGGCATTGGTCCAGGGATTAGGAAAGGCTCGGATATTAGAATACACAGAGACAAAGCCTTTTTACCAGGTCAAGATCGAACAGATTGCCGAAGAGGAAACGGAGAAGGTAAGCGTCGAAGCTGAAGCGCTCATGCGTAATGCATGCGAACAGACTGAAAAGATTCTTGACTTGAGGGGCGAACTGACAGGTGATGTGACCGGCATCTTGAGCGGAATTGATGATCCCGGGCGATTGGCGGATTTGGTGGCTTCAAACCTCCGGCTAAAGGTAGAACAAGCCCAGGAACTTCTGGAAATGAATGACCCTATTCAGAAGCTTCATCGAGTCAACGAGCTCCTGAGTAAGGAATTGGAAGTCTCTGCAATGCAGGTCAAGATCCAGTCGGATGCCAGGGAAGAGATCTCGAAGACCCAGCGGGAATATTTTCTCAGGGAGCAGATGCGAGCCATCAACAAGGAATTAGGAGATGTTGACGAAAAGGCCGAGGAGGTTTCACAATATACCAAGAAGATCAAGAAAGCAAAGATGCCAAAGGAGGCTCGGAAAGAGGCCTTGAGGCAATTAAAGCGCCTTGAGCAGATGCACTTCGATGCAGCGGAAGCCACCGTTGTGCGTACCTACCTGGATTGGCTTGCAGAGGTCCCGTGGGCTATATTGAGCAAGGAAGTGCTGGACATAGCAAAGGCGCAGCAAGTGTTGGATGAGGACCATTACAGTCTTCACAAGGTGAAGGATCGTATCCTGGAATACCTGAGTGTAAGGAAACTCAACAAACAGATGAAGGGACCGATTCTCTGTTTCGTGGGGCCTCCCGGAGTGGGCAAGACCTCGCTGGGACGATCTATTGCAAGGGCTATGAACCGTAAGTTCGTACGTATCTCCCTGGGTGGTATTCGAGATGAGGCCGAAATCCGGGGACATCGTCGCACATACATTGGAGCTATGCCGGGACGGATTATCCAGGGCCTGAAGCAGTGCGGCACGAAGAACCCTGTATTTATGATGGATGAAGTGGATAAGATCAGTGCCGATTTTCGGGGGGACCCATCCGCAGCCCTGCTCGAAGTCCTTGATCCGGAACAAAACGTCAGCTTCAGCGATCACTATCTCAACACTCCATTTGATTTATCAAAGGTCATGTTTATCACCACGGCTAATCTGGCAGATCCCATTCACCCGGCATTGAAAGATCGGATGGAAATAATAGAGTTTTCCGGATATACCCAAGAGGAAAAACTTGCCATTGCCAAACAGTTTCTGATCCAGCGTCAGATGAACGAAAACGGGATCAGCCCAAAATATGCAAGGATCAGCCCAAGGGCTCTACGGAAGATCATATCAGAGTATACACTTGAGGCCGGCCTCAGGAACCTGGAACGTGAGATAGGCGCCATATGTCGCAAGGTCGCCCGCAAGGTCGCTGCAGGCGAGAAGGGGCTCTTCACCATTACCAGCGCCAATCTCCACCGCTACCTCGGTCCGCCGAAATACGTTACCGAATTGGAGCAAGAAAAACCTGAGGTTGGAGTTGCCACAGGACTCGCATGGACCCAAGCTGGGGGAGAGGTCCTGTACGTAGAGGCCTCAACGATGAAAGGAAAGGGTGACTTGATCCTTACAGGTCAACTCGGAGAGGTGATGCAGGAATCTGCGAAGGCCGCTCTGACTTATGCCCGTTCTAACGCAAAGGCACTTGGAATCGGCAGTGATTTTTACGAGGGCATTGACATTCATATACACTTTCCTGTTGCGGCAATTCCCAAAGACGGGCCTTCGGCCGGAATCACCATGGTCGCGGCATTGGTATCGACCCTGAGTGGAATACCAGTAAGAAACGACGTGGCCATGACCGGGGAGATCACCCTCCGTGGACGTGTACTTCCAGTGGGAGGGCTGAAGGAGAAGGCACTGGCCGCGCTCAGGGCCGGCGTGTGCAAGGTCGTTATTCCTGAAAAAAACAGCAAGGATCTGGACGAAATACCCTCAAACATCAAACGCAAAATCACATTCTTGCCGGTAAATCACGTGGACGAGGTCCTGGAGATTGTCCTGAAAAAGCAGCCCGTCAACAACCAACCTCCAAGGATGGATAGTTGAGTGGTTGAGTGATGATAATCCTTGGAGTCGATACATCTGTCCGGACGGGGAGTGTGGCCGTTTTGAAAGGCGACACGGTGTTGGCTGAGATCGCTGTGACCAGCGCAGAGACACATGCAAAACGGTTAATGTCTGCCGTTGACGACACCCTGAGAATGGCAGGCCTGACAATCGCTGAGTGTGACGGATTTGCTGTGACTACAGGCCCGGGAAGTTTTACGGGACTGAGGATCGGGATCAGCGCTGTTAAGGGGTTGGGATTTGCGACAAAAAAACCCGTCACTGGTGTCTCAACACTTGACGCCCTGGCCTATCAGTTTCCTTCATTTCCCCACCTGATTTGCCCGATTTTGGATGCTTGTAAAGGAGAGATATACACAGCCCTTCATGAATGCACCGGTTTCATGAAGTGGAAGATAGTAGTCGGAGACTGTGCAGCAGAACCGAGAGAATGGCTGGGACAGATTCAACGTTTTTGCCTTTTTGTGGGCAATGGTACACTTGTGTATGGAAGATTGATCAAAGAAACCCTTGGGGACCTGGCGCATTTTGCGCCACCGTATCTGAATACGGTCAGGGCGCCGGTGGTGGCCTATATCGGGATGAAACAGATTCATGCTGGTCGGATTGCGGATCTTGCCAGCCTGGCGCCCCACTATATCCGAAAATCGGATGCTGAAATAAACCTTGAAAAACTGCGGACCTATTGACAAGAAGAACTCAAAAGATATAATATAGTAGTTTGGATTTTGGAGTTGAGCTGCGCATCATTTTAGCGTGATTTCATATGCTATAGATTTCAAGATAATGTTTTTGGGGTATAGTAAAGGCTCAGTAAGACCTAACTTTGTT
>MAXP01000193.1 GCA_001751085.1 Desulfobacterales bacterium C00003060
TTGGCTCCCCCTCGCGGGTTCGCTACCCTTTGTACAGCCCATTGTAGCACGTGTGTAGCCCTGGACATAAAGGCCATGAGGACTTGACGTCATCCCCACCTTCCTCCCCGTTAACCGAGGCAGTATCTTTAGAGTACCCAGCCAAACTGATGGCAACTAAAGACAAGGGTTGCGCTCGTTGCGGGACTTAACCCAACATCTCACGACACGAGCTGACGACAGCCATGCAGCACCTGTCACCGAGTTCCCCGAAGGGCAAATCTTTCTTTCGAAAGACTACTCGGGATGTCAAATCCAGGTAAGGTTCTTCGCGTTGCGTCGAATTAAACCACATGCTCCACCGCTTGTGCGGGCCCCCGTCAATTCCTTTGAGTTTTAGCCTTGCGACCGTAGTCCCCAGGCGGAACACTTAATGCGTTAGCTGCGGCACAGCAGGAGTCAACACCCGCTACACCTAGTGTTCATCGTTTACGGCGTGGACTACCAGGGTCTCTAATCCTGTTCGCTCCCCACGCTTTCGCGCCTCAGCGTCAGTATCGGTCCAGGAAGTCGCCTTCGCCACCGGTGTTCCTCCTGATATCTACGAATTTCACCTCTACACCAGGAATTCCACTTCCCTCTCCCGTACTCAAGCTCCCCAGTTTCAAACGCACTTCCGAGGTTAAGCCTCGGGCTTTCACGCCTGACTTAAGGTGCCGCCTACGCGCCCTTTACGCCCAGTAATTCCGAATAACGCTTGCACCCTCCGTATTACCGCGGCTGCTGGCACGGAGTTAGCCGGTGCTTCCTCTAGTGGTACCGTCAGTACCCATTGGTATTAACAATGAATAGGTTCTTCCCACTTGACAGAGCTTTACGACTCGAAAGCCTTCATCACTCACGCGGCGTTGCTGCGTCAGGGTTTCCCCCATTGCGCAAGATTCCTCACTGCTGCCTCCCGTAGGAGTCTGGACCGTGTCTCAGTTCCAGTGTGGCTGATCATCCTCTCAGACCAGCTAGCCATCGTCGCCTTGGTAGGCCTTTACCCCACCAACAAGCTAATGGCACGCGGACTCCTTCCCAAACGGTAACTTACATGTAGAGGTCACCTTTGATCTTGACAGCCTGAGCCGCAAGATATTATCCGGTATTAGCCCGCCTTTCGTCGGGTTATTCCAGATTCGGGAGTAGATTACCCACGTGTTACTCACCCGTTCGCCACTTTACTCTCTCCTGCAAGCAGGAGATTTCTCGTACGACTTGCATGTGTTAGGCACGCCGCCAGCGTTCATTCTGAGCCAGGATCAAACTCTCCAATTAATCTCGTTTTGATTCTCAGAGAGCCCGACTTATCACAAGCTCGCTATTTAGTTTTCAAAGATCAAATGTACTTGACACTTATAATAATACACCACTTTGAAGCTGTCAAGCCCTCAGTTCATTTAAACAATAAATACACTATAAATTGACTTGTGCCCTTTGTCAAGAAATTTTATTATTTTTTTTGCCTGCTATTGCTGATAGTGTTCACCACAATTCTATGATAACGCTTCTTCCCTGCCCTAAGCAAAATCTCGCCTTTTTTCAAGTCCTTATCAGTAATCATCGAATCTATCCCATCCAGGCGTCTCTCATTCACGTATCCGCCACCCTGCTGCAGGAGTCGTCTTGCCGCCCCTCGACTGGCACAAGCAGACACCTCACTAAACAACTTAAATGCCGGGATGCCTTTGTGTAACCTGTCAGGGTCAATAAAGCTTGTGGGGATCGATTTCAGTTCCCCCCCGGCAACGTGTCTCGGTATTGTGCTGGAAGGAATGACCTCCGGATCAATGACCCTGGTACCAAACAAACCGTATGATGCCATAAGGGCATTTTCAGCTTCGCTGTGTCCATGTACAAGCTTCGTTGCCTCAAAAGCCAATACCGTCTTGGCGGCATTGAAGTCAGATCCCATCAGATTAGGCAACTTGCGAATTTCAGCCAAAGGTAAGAAAGTAAAAAAAGACAAAAATCTTGTCACATCGGCATCGGAGGTATTGATCCAGAATTGATAGTATTCATAAGGCGTGGTGAGTTCCGGGTCCAGCCAAACAGCTCCCTTTTCCGTTTTGCCCATCTTATTTCCTTTACTACATGTTATTAGAGGAAAAGTGATGCCGTACGCGGTTCTTTGCTCCACGCGCCTAACCAGCTCAATCCCCGCTACGATGTTTCCCCATTGATCAGATCCTCCCATCTGCAAGAGACAATCCTCAGTTCTGCAAAGATGCAGGTAATCATATGCCTGCAAAAGGGAATAGTTGAACTCTATGAAACTGAGCCCGGTCTCCAGTCGCCTCCGACAAGATTCGCTGGTCAACATCCTGTTGACACTGAAATGACGCCCGATATCCCTCAGGAAAGGAATATATTCAATCCTTGTCAACCAATCGGCATTGTTGAGCAATAGCGCCTGACCATTCTGAAAACCAACAAACCTGGCCAGTTGCTTCTTCAGGGCCTCAGCATTTTCATTCACCTGCTCCCGCGTCAACATCTGCCGCATTTCCGTCTTTCCGCTCGGGTCCCCCACTAAGGCGGTACCACCACCAACCAGCGCAATGACCCGATGTCCATGGCGCTGCATGTGTGCCAATACCATAATTGGAATCAAGCTTCCCACATGAAAGCTGTGTGACGTTGGATCAAACCCAATATAACAGGTAATAGGCCGTTGCAACAGGTCATGGACGGCCTTATCATCTGTGGTCTGTTCAACAAATCCACGCAGACTTAATACGTCAAAAACGTTCTCCAAAGATCCACCCTTTCTACGAATTATTTTGCATATTCAACTGCACGCGTTTCTCGAATAACCGTCACCTTAATCTGCCCTGGATATGACATGGACTCCTCAATCTTCTTGGCTATCTCACGGCTCAGCAAGGTCACGTCAGCATCTGAAACCGTCTCACTTTCAGCAATAATTCGCAGCTCCCGCCCCGCCTGAATTGCATAGGATTTACTAATACCTATGAAGGACTTTGCAACTGCCTCCAACTCCTCAAGGCGCTTCACATACGTCTCCAGTATTTCTCTTCGTGCACCTGGCCGAGCCCCTGAAAGTGTATCTGCCGCCTGCAACAAGACAGCCAAAACCGATGTGGGTGGAACATCTTCATGATGGGCGGAGATTGCATCAACTATAATCGGCGATTCTCCGTATTTCTTGGCCAATTTCGCCCCAATCACGGCATGAGGCCCTTCCACCTCGTGGTCTATAGACTTTCCTATATCATGCAGGAGACCTGCCCGTTTCCCTTGCTTAACGTTCATCCCGAGTTCCGCAGCCATAATACCACACAGAAATCCCACTTCCACCGAGTGACGTAGTACGTTTTGACCATAGCTGGTTCTGAATTTCAGTTTCCCAATATGCTGAATCAATTCAGCATGAATCCCATGGACCCCCAAGTCAAAAGCGGCCTGTTCACCGGCCTCCCGTATCTCGCCGTCAATCTCTTTGGTCACCTTTGCGACAGTTTCCTCTATTCTTGCCGGATGGATACGCCCATCATTGATCAGCCGCTCCAGGGAAAGACGTGCCACCTCTCGTCTCACAGGATTAAACCCTGACAAAATGACGGCCTCCGGCGTATCATCTATGATAAGGTCAATCCCTGTAGCAGCTTCAAGCGCCCTTATGTTACGACCTTCCCGTCCAATAATACGCCCCTTCATCTCATCACTCGGCAGATTAACAACTGACACTGTCTTCTCCGTAACAAAATCACCGGCGTACCGCTGAATAGCGGTGGCCATAATCTTCCTCGCCCTTCGTTCCGCCTCTCTCCGACTCTCATTTTCAATTCGCTTGACAAGCTTTGCAGCTTCATAACGGGCCTCATTTTCCATTGCCTTGATCAAGAAATCTTTGGCCTCTTCCGCTGTCAAACCGGAGAGCCTCTCCAGTTGCTTTGTTTGTTCTTCGATCAAGGCTCCATACTTCTTTTCTTCGTCATGAAGCCATCTTTCCCTTTCTATCATACGCTGTTCTTTCTTGGATATGCTCCTATCACGATTCTCCAGTTGCTCTGTTTTCCGTTCAAGACTCTCTTCCTTTTGCGTAAGGCGTCTTTGCAACTTCTTGAGTTCGAACCGTATCTCTTTGGTCTGATTCTCAAAGTCTACCTTCAGCTGATAGACTTGATCTTTTGCGTGTAGCTTGGCCTCCTTCTGGATAGTGTCGGCCTTTTCTTGAGCTTGCTCTGTAATCCTCCGGGCCTCATGTTCTGCGGCCCTAATCCTATCCGTAGTCAGTCTCGTACGTATCCAAAAACCAATGACAGATCCTGCAGCAAAAAGGATGATACAGAGAAATAACACCAAGCTGACTTCCATACTGCCATCCCCCCTTTATGGTACCATCTCAATAAGTTCACGCATATCACAGTAACTTCTCAACAAGTCAGGGCCATCGCTCCTGGCCAGAATTATCCACTTGCACCGACTCATTGACAACTCA
>MAXP01000194.1 GCA_001751085.1 Desulfobacterales bacterium C00003060
ACTAGTGCTTCTTACTTGCAGTATTGGCACATTCCCAAAAAACTCATAATCAGAACAAGCAACAATCGTGCCGTCTGGGGGGTGGGTCGAGGTGCAAGACGAGCCGCAGGCGAGAGCGACTGCAAGGAGTGGGTATATACGCTGACGGACAGAAACGTCACGAGGCAGCAGAACATGGCGAAGTCCAAGGATCGGGAGATGTGGTGAGTGGCGTCGGCCCAGGCGAATGCAGTGTGAGTTCATGCTCTTATCGAGGGAGATCTGCATCACATGCGCCAGAGGGACGGGAGCTTCATGCATGAAACATGACCATTGGTTCTGTCATGCCTCACTCCAATGCTTCCGTATTTGGCACAGGCTTTACTTCTTCCGGTTCCGGCGGACGGAACGCTTCTGGCGTTTGCCTTCAATCTTGTCTGTGAACTGCTTAATGGTTTCAAAGTACCACTTGCCTGCATGCAGCATGATTGTGTTATGGTCAGCGCCGGGCACCATCCGGAATTCCTTGGCTTTGGCGGCACAGTCAACCTGCAATAGCTCTGCACTCATTACAGGGATGATCTGGTCGTGCTGTGCATGGATGGTGAGCGTTGGTTTCGTAACCTGTGCAATCTTATGCACATGCTGAAAGCCGTCTGCCTCGGTGATTCCAAGAGCCTCTGTGTCAACACCCAGGCACTTCAAAAGGGGAACTGTGAGGGCAAAGCCGCTTTCAATAATGAGGCCTGATATGTTTTTTCCGTTGCAAGCCGCCAGTTCTATAGCACAGGCGCTGCCAAGAGATCTGCCCATGATGACAAGGGGCCCTGTGTGTCCGGCTTCTTGCAGCCAGCGCTGTACTTCCTTCAGTATAACATGGGCATCACTCATCATAGATGTTACTGTAGGTGTCCCTCCACTTCTCCCATAACCTCGATAGTCCACCGCAAGGAGGCTCAGTCCATGCTCGTTGTAAACTGGACCGATGCTATCGTAATCGCCGGCGATCTCCCCATTGCCATGAAAAAACAGAATGTTTGGATCTTCCAAACCCGCCATATGAAACCTTGTACTGATGCGAATGTCCTCTTCTACAATAATATCGTGATCTATGGCACCATGTGGCGTTTTTGAATCGACTTCTTTGCGGGGATGAAACAAAAACTGGTTAACACCAGGCTGATCCATCTTTGCGTAACCAAACTGGTATTCCATGATAGCAGCGCCCCCCTTTTAAGATTGAAGTTATGATGGTCCTCGTACAGAGCCTTTAATTCGCTTTGTTGACCACTTGTTAAATGCATACCACAAGTTTGTGATAAAAAGCAAGGTATCCTATTAGTATTTCGGATTTCGGCCTGCCCTGGCGCTTGCTTCATATAAGCAACCACAGAGCCTATTGGCCAGGTCTGGGCCAGGGATTTCGGAGTTAATATGCAGATCATTTTGATGTGTTTTCAGATGGTTGTCAGAGCTATTGTTTCCACGAGTTTGAAACTGTTTTTCTGAAAAACCGTAATGGCTGTAGCTCACGGGAATGAATCATGAGACAAAAAGCGTTGAAAGCATCTCAGAAATCTTATATGTTGATGTGAGATTTTTCATAAGAGTCAAGAAATAGTTTGGCATCCTTCATTCAGCAGTTTACGCTTTTTTCAAAAAAACGTGTATTGTCGAATTGAACCGCTAAAGCGAGCGCTAACCCCGCAGCAAGCTGCGGGGAGCTTCAATGCGGATGCTGAAACTGGAAACTGGAAACTGGAAACTGGAAACTGGAAACTGGAAATACGGTTACAGATATGATTTGTTTTGAGAGAATCGCTGAAAGGCGTATTGCACAGGCTGTGAGGGATGGCGTTTTTGATAACCTGCCCGGAGCAGGAAAGCCCCTTCGGTTGGAAAATGATTCCCATGTGCCGGAAGATCTCAGGTTTGTGTACAAAATCTTAAAGAATGCGGGCTTCGTGCCTCCGGAGATAGCCCTCAAAAAGGAGATCGCAAAGGTCGAAGACCTCCTGGCTGACATGGAAGAGACAAGGGACAAATACCGTCAGGTCAAGAAGCTGAATTTCCTTATCATGAAGTTCAACATGCTGCGGCGGGTCCCCAGCAGTCTGGAAAAGCCTGAACGTTACGAAAAAAAGCTGGTGGAGCGTTTTGGTTCCTGATGTCTCATGTATGACAAGAAAACGATCTTGCTGGACCTTTACAGCACACTGTACGAGGCATTCGGTCCGAGAAACTGGTGGCCGGCAGACTCCCCGTTTGAGGTCGTTATTGGCGCCATTCTTACCCAGAATACGGCCTGGCGAAATGTGAAGAAGGCCATAAGCAACCTGAAAGCAAGGGGTCTCCTGTCAGCGAATGCCCTGTATCATGTGCCCGTGCAGGATTTGGCAAGTGCAATTAGGCCCTCAGGGTATTACAATGTAAAGGCTCGGAGGCTGAAACATTTCGTTGGGTTTTTGTTTCAGGAAAGCGATGGTGACCTTGACAGCCTTTTTGCCGAAGATCTTGACATCTTGCGAGGGAAGTTGTTATCCATCAATGGGATCGGCCCGGAAACTGCCGACAGCATTCTTCTCTACGCTGGAAATAAGCCGACCTTTGTTGTAGATTCCTACACCATAAGAATCCTCTTCAGGCACAATCTCATCCCTGAAGCAATCTCTTATGATGAAGTTCGAGACTTATTTATGGACTGCCTGGAGCCTGACGCTTCGATGTTCAATGAGTACCATGCACTCTTGGTCCATGTCGGGCACAGCTTTTGTTTGAAGAAGATCCCAATGTGTAGGGAATGTCCCGTGAGGGGATGGAACAATGATGAATAAAGCCCACAATTTGTCTCAGCCACAGGACGGTATTTTTAGGGGTGTGCTGTTGACCTATTTTATCATTCTTTTTCACGTTGTCTTGATTCTCGGTCTCGGTGTCATTATCCTTTTTTTCAGGAGTGTTATCAATTACCTGCCGTGGATCTTGGCCATTGGTGGCGGCGTCATTGTTGGGTTGTGGTATCTCTGGTGGCAGCGTGTGAAAAAACAGGGCAAGAGATTAGGAGATGCTTTCAAGGATCCAGTCTTCCATGGGCGCACAGTAGAAGTGACATTGCTCGGAGGGCTTGCAAGTTTGAGATTGGGACAACCCCAGGGACCGCTAAGTATCGATTACTCTGCCCCTGAAGGCCCAAGACAAATCGTGGATCCTGGTACCGCTTATGCTGCTGAGCTTGTCAATTTGGCCCACCTTCTGAAGCAGGATCTGATTACCAAAGACGAATTCCTCAAGGCCAAGAAGGAAATTATGCGTAAATGGGAAAACTAAGGGTTGCTTTGCTTTCAGGTGGCATCTCCTCTGAGCGCGAGGTTTCCATCAGAAGCGGCAACCAGGTGTACGAGGCCCTCGATAAGGCAAAGTATGAAGTCACTCGCTATGACCCGGCCACCGATCTTGAAAGACTCGTAGCTGAGGCGTCCTGCATTGATGTTGCATTCGTTATTCTGCACGGGCCTTATGGGGAAGATGGCACTGTTCAAGGTTTTCTTGATCTCCTCCATATCCCCTATCAGGGATCGGGTGTGCTGGGAAGTGCCTTGGGTATGGATAAATGGACTTCCAAACGGCTCTATAAAGAGGCAGGGCTCCCCGTACCACCCTTTAAGGTCCTCATGAAGGGACAATCGTTTGATGCGGAAGCCTTAGCCGTTAAACCGGGATTTCCTTTGGTTGTCAAGCCGCGGTACGGCGGATCGAGTATCGGCACCAGTGTTGTCCGGACTCCGGAACAGTTACAAAAGGCCCTTGACTGCGCCTTTGAATATGGCCCCGACGTTATCCTGGAAGCTTATGTGAAAGGAACTGAAATTACAGGGGGGGTTATTGGAAATGACGATCTGGAGTTGCTTCCGATTGTGGAGATCATCCCTGAATCAAACTACACATTTTTTGACTACGAAGCGAAATACAAACAGGGGGCTACCTGCGAGATCTGTCCAGCCCGCATTAGTCCAGTGCTTTCAGATCGCGCTCAAGCCTATGCTGCCGCTGCCCATCAAGCCCTTTGCTGTAGCGGGTATAGCCGCACCGATATGATCATTCACGATGAAACCATTTATGTATTGGAAACCAATACCATCCCCGGGATGACACCCGTGAGCCTTTTTCCTTCGGCTGCAAAGACGGCAGGGATCTCCTTCAGCCAGTTGTTGGATCGCCTGATTGGTCTTGCCCTTGAAAATAGAAGCTATACCTCGGAAGGTCATAAATGGCGGTTTTCTCGGTGAGTCATGAGCATCAAGAGCAAGGCGCGAAGGCGCGGAATAGCAGGCTATTGCAAGCCTGAGCAACGCCGCTATTGATGTTCATGGCCGGCGAAAAAGTGTGATTTGTGGCCTTTCGAGGTATAAGTACTCATTAAAGTTGACAAGTTTGAATTCATAGCCGTGATCATACGAACAAACCGTGAGCTGAAAGAACGATATGATGAGCTAAAGGCAGGCTGCTGCTTTATTGGGATGCTTAGCTTTAAGAGTGTAAAGCACCGCGCCTTCATCGATCTTTTGGAAAGAGGTGTTCGGTTCTTCCCCTCTGCCCTTTCACAAACACTGGGCCATTCAAAGGTAGCCCAAACCCTTGCCCTTCGGCAATGGATGGTCCCCAACACCCTTATTATCGCCAGGCGCATGGATCTTATGCACGCCATCAGTACGTTTAATCGGCTTGGCATAGGTGCTGTAGTTACAAAAGAGGACCACATGCAATGTGGCTTAGGGGTTCATCGATGGAGGGGTGTCGAAGATGTTTACAACCAAACTCCTTCATACCCGTTAGTGTTGCAGCCGTTTGTCGAGAGGTACACAGACGTGCGCGTCATCATAGCCGGTGACTATTGTGAGGCTTATACTCGGGAAAACAAGAACAATTTCAGAATGAATCTGTTTGCAGGCGGGACCAGCAGGCTGTACACGCTTGCCAAAGAACAGCTTTCCCTGTGTCACAGAGTAATGGAACGAGGGAAGTTTCCATATGCCCATATCGACCTGCTGGTCACCGGTGAAGGCCATAGCTATTTGTCCGAAATCGCTTTGAACGGAGGCATGAAAGGGGCGCGCATAACACGGGATGAGCTTGACACAATAAAAAAGGAGCTCCTTGAAGAAATGGCCGGGTCTTAAAGGAAACAAGTCGAGATCT
>MAXP01000195.1 GCA_001751085.1 Desulfobacterales bacterium C00003060
CCCTTAAAAAAACCAAAAAACTTCAAAAAAGCATTGCCGAAGCAGACAAACTTTGTAAATCTGTGCAACACGAGCTTAAAAAATCTGCAAAGAATGGGAGACATGTACAATCTTTCAACATGCTCCCTTCAAAAATTCAACAGAAAATCAAAGAGATAGACCTGCTCCACAAAAAATTGGATAACTCGGGAATATGGAGAGTCCTTGAAGAAATTACCATGGACGGACTCCAGAAAAGTGAACGGGATCGGCAAGCCATTGCTACCTTGGAAAATGACCCGGCAAAGTACTCCGAGTGGCTGAAACAAAACCTGATACGCCTTATCAACATCAATAAGGTGCGCAAAGAGACTCTCAATCTGCTTGCCGAAAATCTAAACAGGATTCTGTCTTTTCACCAGCAAGAAAATTCTTTTGTCAGTAAAATAGACAGAGGAGAAAATAAGGACCAAAACCGCCTCAAGCTTGCCCGCCTGTATATGGAGGAGGGAAATTATTCACTGGCCCGGCCGATATTGGAAAAATTGCAAAAAACAATGCCGCAATGCGGTGAAATATTTTTTTCCATGGGCTGTATAGAGGCCCTGCATTCAGAGTTTGAAGAGTCGGCAGAGTGTTTCAGAAAAGCTGTAACAATTGATTCTGAGCTTTCGCAAGACGCAAAGAACTTTCACAAGAAACTTGGAGATGAGTTCCTGGCTTTTGCCGAATATTTCAAGACACAAGCGAATCGCCGGCCAAGCGTTACATACATGGTTAAAAAGGGGCTCAGATTTGCACCGAACCACAGTCATCTTCTATACGAACTGGAAAAAATCATCAAAAAGGATATAAAGCTAAGTCAATCCAGCCTGGATATCGGCAATAATCAGGATGCGGCTCAAAGCATCAATTCCTGGTACGATTTTCTCGTAGAACAGAAAGATGTAACCTCGAACCTCAACCTCGAACTTGTCAGCGAAATTTATCTTAATCATGGAAGACTCCTTGTTAAAGAAAAGAGTTATCCTGAAGCCGTAGCAGATTTCCAAAAAGGACTTGAATTTTTTCCAGAAAACTATGACCTTAACCGTTCCCTCATTGATACTCTTTTTAATACTGGAGATTTCAATGGCGCCATTGAGGCACTTAATGGGGCCATAGCCATAGATAGTGAATTTGCCGGCTATTGGGAGATCATCGGCGACAGCCTGCAGGCCAATGGGCAAAATGAAGATGCC
This sequence comes from Desulfobacterales bacterium C00003060, assembly GCA_001751085.1. Classification (GTDB taxonomy): domain Bacteria; phylum Desulfobacterota; class Desulfobacteria; order Desulfobacterales. Next base: position 1,221 of record MAXP01000195.1, read on the forward strand.
ATATTGGCCTATGAACGCTGCTTCACGATACAACCTGAAAACAGTAATCTAGTCAAGAAGATCGGCGATTGCTATATGGCGGCCGGGCAACTGGAGGCAGCCAAGGAAGCATACCTCCAGTTTAAAACTAAACTGCAAAAATTCGAGGCCGCGACCGATAGCGTACAATATAGTTAACACCAACCCAACGACGCAGACGCATCCCATGAATATCGTAAATAAAACCATTCTGGTCACCGGCGCCGACGGCTTCATCGGCTCATACCTGACCGAAATGCTGGTTGAAAAGGGGGCGCAGGTCAAGGCCCTTAGCCAATACAACTCCTTTAACGACTGGGGATGGCTTGAGGATGTCGATTGCCTCGACGATATCGAGGTCCTCACCGGCGACATTCGCGACCCTCACTATTGCAAACATATAACCAAGGGCGTTGATGTCATTTTTCATCTCGCCGCTCTTATTGCCATCCCCTATTCCTACGTGGCCCCTGACAGCTATGTCGACACCAACATCAAAGGCACTCTTAACATTTGCCGGGCGGCCCTTGAAAACGGCTGTGAACGAATCATCCATACCTCCACCTCCGAGGTCTATGGAACGGCGCAGTATGTTCCGATTGACGAAAAACATCCCTTACAGCCGCAGTCGCCATACAGCGCCACAAAAATAGCAGCCGATGCCATGGCCATGAGTTTTCACAACTCCTTTGATCTTGCCCTTGTCATTGCAAGGCCATTTAACACCTATGGTCCCCGCCAGTCGGCCAGGGCCATTATACCGACCATAATCATCCAGATCGCCGAAGGCGCCACCGAACTCAAGCTCGGCGATCTCACCCCCACCAGGGATCTCAACTATGTGACCGATACCTGTCGAGGCTTTATCGCCCTTGCAGAGTCTGATCAGTGCATCGGCGAGACCGTGAACATCGGCTCCAACTTTGAGGTCGCCATGGCGCAGGTTGTTGACGAAATCAAGGATATTATGGGCAGCAAGGCTGAGATCATCACCGAGCAGCAGCGGCTGCGTCCCTCGAAATCAGAGGTTTTCCGGCTTTGGTGTGACAATACCAAGATAAAGGAATTGGCAGGCTTTGCTTTGCAGTATAATCTGCGCCAGGGCCTTGAAAAGACCATTGACTGGTTCTCAAATTCGGAAAACCTCAAAAAATACAAGGCGCACATTTACAATGTATGATGAGGTGATCTCCTTTATTCGCTCCCTCTTTCCGGGCAAGAATTTTATCCACCTGCACGAGCCCAGGTTCATGGGCAGGGAAAAGGAATACGTCAACGCGGCCATTGACTCGACTTTTGTCTCGTCGGTCGGCG
>MAXP01000196.1:0-14164 GCA_001751085.1 Desulfobacterales bacterium C00003060
TGGCTCGGTTTGGAAGGACACTGGGCAGCCTGCTCCAAAGCGGCGTGCCACTCATCACTGCCCTTGAAATCGTCCGGAATATTGTCAATAATGTTATGATTGCCGACGTGGTTGACAACGCCGTAAAGGAAATTGAGGCTGGCAAAAGCCTTGCCAGCCCACTTGATCAAAGCCGATGGTTTCCACCCATTGTCGTACAGATGATACGTGTGGGCGAGCAGAGCGGGGAGCTGGAGGCTATGCTGATCAGGATTGCAGACACGTATGAGAAAGACGTGGAATCTGAGCTCATGGCCATGACCTCCATGCTTGAGCCGGTCATGATCCTGGTTATGGGCTTGATCGTGGGGTTTATCGTTGTATCTATTCTACTGCCCATCTTTGAGATGAATCAATTCATAAGATAGCTTGTGTTTATCGGCATCCTTCACGACAAGTCAAAAGTAGTTTACACTTTGTTGATCTTGTATGTTGGCAGTGAAATTTGAAACTGGAAATTTGAAATTGGGAAAAACACAAAGATGTAGATGCGTTACCTAATTTCGAATTTCGAGTTTGGACATCGCCATTTAATTCGATAATACACGTTTTTTTTGAAAAAAGTGTAAACTGGTGAATGAAGGATGCCTGTTTATCAGTTTATTTGTGACGGTTCACGGGGTGTTGAAGTAATGGAGCAAGGAGTGAGTGATGCTATGCAAAAGATAAATCGGCCTACAAGATCTTGGACAGGTTGTCAGATGTCTTGTGCAGGTTTCACGCTGATTGAACTGATGGTCGTTATTGTGATCCTGAGTATTTTGGCAGGGCTTATCATTCCGAGAATCATGGGCAGGCCGGAAGAGGCCAGACGCATGAAGGCCCGGGTGCAGATTGAAAGCATAGAGACTGCCCTGAAACTTTACAAGCTTGACAACGGCTGTTATCCCACTACTGAGCAGGGTCTTCAGGCCCTGGTCGAACCTCCCGCAGTAGGCAAGCTTGCCAGAGCCTGGCGTAAGGGTGGGTACCTTGAAAAAGGCAAGGTACCGAAAGATCCATGGGAGAGTGAATATGTTTATCTTTGTCCCGGCATTTACGGCGATTGCGACCTTTCCTCCTACGGTTCTGATGGAGAGCCTGGGGGCGAAGATAAGGATGAGGACATAAACAGTTGGGAACTTGAATGAAGTGTGGCATCAATAAAGTGTCGCTTAAGGGTAAGGAAGGGGGTTTTACGTTCATAGAGCTAACCGTTGTCATTTTCCTGATTGGGCTGACATTGGCCTTGACTGTCCCGAGGCTTCGCTGTGCCATACTGACCGATGACCTGAAGGCCACTGTTCGACGATTGGTGGGGACTGTGAGGAGCTTGAGAAATGAGGCAATTCGTGAGCAAAAGGCCTATAGCCTTCAGTTTGACCTTGAATCGAATCGGTTTTGGATAGAGTCGGCAGACATGACAGACGAGGACCGTGAGGAGGCTTGCAAAAAGGCTTTTCGGCTGCCAGAAGGGGTTCGACTACTGGATGTTTGGCGCAGGGGAAGGGGCAAGAAGGCGGCTGGAGAGACTGCCATCAGTTTTACAAAGAAGGGGTATATGGAACAATCAGTTATTCATCTCGCGTCCGAAGACGGCAGGAGATTCACACTTGTATTGAGCCCCTTTTTGGGGAAAATTAAAGTCCTTGAGAACTATGTGGATTTTGTGGGCGTTTGATTGGAGTTCGGAACCCGCTGTTTTTTGATAGGAGGCTATGTTGAACCCCAAAATCTTTTTCTTAAGGACTATATGAGTCCAACAGGTTGCAGAGATTTCGAGACGTCAGGTTTTACGTTCTTAGAGGTGATGGTGGCCATGGCCATCATTGCCATTGCCCTGATGGCTGTGCTGGGGTCACAATCCCAGAGCCTGTCGCTGGCGAGTGAAGCGAGATTCAGTACCACAGCCGCCTTTCTGGCCCAGAGCAAGATGGCTGAAATAGAGACTGGGGACCCGCACGACCTATGTTCTGATTCGGGTGATTTCGGAGAGTTTTTTCCCTGCTATTGCTGGGACCTTGTTGTGAGAGATCCTGCATTGGGTGGGCCTGAAAAGGTCCCGGACTACCTTAAACGAATTGATTTGACCATCTCCAGAGGTGAGGACGAGTTGTATCAATACCGCCTCAGGCTGTATCGTTTTTTCCCCAAAGATTGATGGGTCAATGAAACCAACAAACTCAACAGACACAAAGGGTTTTACTCTCCTGGAAATCCTCATCGCCATGTTCATTTTTGCCGTTGTCCTTTCCACGATCTATACCTCTTATACTGGAACCTTTCGCATCATAAATGAGACCGAATATGAGGCTGATGTTTACGGTATGGCCCGGATTTCCCTGGAAAGGATGCTTGAAGATCTGGAATCTGTTTGTGTTTCACAGTATCCTGAATCGGCTGAATCAGATGATAACAGGGCTCAGGTTTTTGAATTCGTGGGCGAGGACAGAGAGATCAAAGGCAGGAGCAGTGACGACCTTCGCTTTACGTCTATGGCGCACCTTGTCTTCAGCGAGCAAGACCAGGTTCTCGGAACAGCCAAGATAGGATATCATGTCCGTGAGAATGATGAGGAAGAGGCTCTTGTGCTCTATCGGACCGACGTGCCGGCGGTTGTGGTGGCCTGTGGCGAAGACACCGGCAGACAGGTACTTTGTGAGAGACTGTTGTCAGTGGATTTCACCTATTATGACGCCGACGGTGAGGAGTACGACAACTGGGATTCCAGGACCGAGGCATTCCGGAACAGGATACCGGAGATGGTGTCCATAGTACTGGAATTCATGAATAAGTCAGACCCTGAGGCGCCTTTCAGATTTTTTACCAAGGTTGCGCTTCCTATGGGTCATGGATAGCCGAGGATTTCATGAAAAGGATTCTCCAAGACAACAGTGGCGTTGCCCTTATCGTGACGATTCTAATCATCAGTCTGATTGTTTCATTGACGCTCCAGTTCAATATTTCTATGCGCTCTGATTTGCATGCAGCCGCCAATCTCCGGGATGGCATCAAACTCGGCTACATTGCCAAGTCAGGATTCAACTGTGCCCTTGCGGTTCTGCGTGAGGATGCCTCAGAAGGTAACGTCGATTCCCTGCTTGAGGCATGGGCAGATCTAAAGACCCTTTCTGATAATTCGGGTGCCCTGTTTTACGAGGGATGGTTTCAGGTAGAGGTTCTTGACCATTCCGGAAGGATTCAGATCAATAAACTTGTTGAGGGGAGCCAGTATAATGATACCCAAAGAAAACTCCTGACGCGATTCTTGAAATCCCCGGAATTCGGCCTTGAGGACGAAGAGGTAGAGAACATTGTCAATGCCGTCAAGGACTGGATCGATTTGGACGATGAGGTGACTGAGGGGCCTGGATATGGTGCGGAAAGCGGCTATTATCAAGGTTTGGACAAACCTTATGTCTGCAAGAATGCGCCTGTGGAATTCATAGAAGAACTGCTTCTGGTCAGGGGGGTCACCAAGGGGCTCTTTTACGGCACTAAGGAAAAGCCCGGCATCGCGTCATACTTGAGTCCTTACGGTGATGATGGCAAGATCAATATTAACACGGCAGAATCCCTGGTATTAAAGGCCTTTTCAGATCGTATGGACGACCAGATGGTCGAGGATATGGTCGCACACCGAAAGGATAGAAACAATGACCTGTCTGATCCGAACTGGTACAAGACGGTGCCAGGTATGGGGGATGTGACCATTGCCGAGGATTTGCTTGATGCCTCAAGCACCAACTTTGAGATCGTATCAGAAGGTTTTAAAGGGGCCATGGCCAAACGGGTCACTGGAATGGTCAAGAGGACAGGGTCCAAATGTGATATCCTGTCATGGAAAATAGAGTAGAAGCCAGAAATGCCAGAAAAGATACTGGGTCTTGACATAAGTTCGGATTCTATTGCGGCAGTCCAGGTTAGCGGTGGTCTGAGGGGGTATCATATTACAGGCTGCGGCCATGTTATGATAGAGGATGCGGGGGGCCTGGTGCAGGCCCTGAAGGCAGTCGCCGAACAGGTAGGTTCAGATTCTAATATCTGCATCAGCTCGATCCCGGTGGAGTATGTATCATTCCGGAATCTCCGAATGCCTTTCAGGGACAGGAAAAAGATTAGACAGACCCTTGTTTTTGAACTTGAGACAAGGGTTCCTTTTCCAGTGGAGGACTTGGTGGTCGATTTGACGATGGTTGACTTGTCGGATCGAAGCGAAATCCTTGCCGCCTCTGTCAAGCGGGCATACATTTCCGAATATCTGGCGCAATTGCATACCCATGGATTCGATCCGGAGGTCCTGGATATCAAGGGGGTTCCCACGGTTTCCCGGCTTCTGAGGCAAGCGGGATCCCCCGACGATGGACTCCTTCTGGAGATAGGTCTCGACAAGAACACGATGATCCTTTATTTGAAAAGACGTATCGTCTTGATTCGCAGCTTTTCCTTCAATGGCAGTTCCATTGTCCGGACCGTGATAGATGGGATGGGCAGTGACCATGCGCACACCGAGATGGCAGGGGAAATTGAACCGCAAAAACGAGCGAGCGAATCTGAAAACGACAAACTTTCTTACAGTCGAAGATTCCCCGCAGCTTGCTGCGGGGAGATCCAATCATGTCTCGAGGCGTTTTGCACAGAGGTTCGTAATACACTTCATGCCTTTGGATGTCAGAGTACGAGAACAATCCGTCCCCAAAGGGTTTTTGTTACCGGTAGAGGAGCGCTTTATCCTGACACGGAGAGCCTCTTAAGCCGGTTTCTTGATCTTCCGATTGATCTGATTGATCTGACCAAGGACTCGAGAGTTTACATGGAGGAGGATGTCGATCGAGTCTGGAATCCTGCACTCATGGACGGTGCATTTGCCCTCGCGGTTCGGGAGGCCAGGCAGGGCCTGGGGTTTAATTTCAGGAGAGACGAATTCGAGGTCAAGAAACACTACTTCGTGCATAAGAAGGAGATCCTAAGGGCCTCAGTGGTCTTAATAGTCGTTCTATGTCTTTTGGCCCTTGATCTGGGTGTAGATTACTATTCTCAAAAGAAACATTACAGAAAACTGAATGAAGAAATCACACAGGTGTTCAGACAGACGTTTCCCGATACAAAAAGGATTGTGGATCCCGTCCACCAGATGGAGGTCAAAATAGATGAGATCAAGAAATCGGCATTGTTGCTTCCTGAAGTTGGTTCGAACAGGAAGGTCCTGGACCTGTTAAAGGATATCTCGCAACGGGTTCCTGAATCCGGGGGTGTGCATATCAGCCGCATAGTGGTTGACCCGGATTCGGTTCAGATTAAGGGTGAGACTGACACATTTAACACTGTGGATGCCATCAAGAAAGGACTGGAACCCTCAACCTGTTTTAGTGCTGTGACCATAAGTTCGGCCAATCTTGATCGATCCGGCAACCGGGTGCGATTTGAGATGAAACTACAACGTGCAAGATAGGACTGCTGGCCCTGACGATCGGCATCCTCTATTTGGCGCAAAGGTTGCGTCTGACGACTTGAGAAAAGGCACCTCGTGTCGTGGTTTACACTTGGGTTCTTATGAAGCTTGCAAGACGTGAAAAATATTTCGTATCGGCTGCAGTTTGCTTCATTGCTGTTTTTGTCTTGCTTCAGTTTGTTGTTTTTCCCTTCTTTGAAAGCAGAAGGCGTATTCAAAGGGGCCTTAAGGTCAAAGAAAAGGGGCTGGAGGCGATTGTAGAGCTGAGGGCTGAGTATCGGGCCTGTCAGAAAGGTTGTCAGGAATTACAGCAGAACCTTGCCAGACGGGAGAAGGGGTTTTCACTCTTTTCTTTTCTTGAAAAGGCAGCCGATAAGGCTAAAGTCAAGGCCCATATCAAATATATGAAACCGTCTACCTCGTCAGGCACAGGGCCTTACAAGGAATCGATGGTCGAGATGAAATTGGAGGGAATTACCCTGGAGGAGTTGGTTGGATACCTTTATCGTATTGAATCACCGGATTATCTGGTAGGCATCAAACGCATTTCAATTAGCGAAAACAAGAAGGAACAAGGCTATTTGGATGCCATCATGCAGGTCCTAACCTTACACTTACAGTAGCTGACTTGAGTTCACTTCCCTTCCCTTCATTTATAGTTTTCCAGAAAACTATTTGCAAATTTGCGGGATGAATGGTCCTGATAACCATGTCAAATTACGTTAAAATGATGTGCAGCTTAACTCCGAACTCCGAACTCCGAAATCCTATAGATGAGACTGTTTATATCAAAGAACAAAAAATGGTTCGGATATCTCCTCTTTGCCTTGATTCTAACATTGGCGCTCCTGTATTATCGTTTTCCTTCAGATGCCATCCGGTGCTACCTGCAGGCAGAGGTAGAAAGGGCAAATCCCAGGCTTGTTCTTTCAGTAAACCGCATAGAACCCAGGCTCCCCGTTGGTTTAAAGTTTATTGGAACCGAACTTGTTCTCAAAGACGAGCCCGACAAAGCGATTCTCCGGTCAGACAGTCTTTTGCTTAAACCCCATGTTTGGTCATTGTTACGAGGGAAATCCGAGTATTCATTCCACTGCTTGGCTTATAGGGGTGAAGTAGGTGGCAGTGTCTATTTTGAGAAAGACCGCACGAGAGGTTCTATCGATACAGAAATCGAACTGAGGGATATTTACATTGGGGATTATGCCTATCTTTTACAACTGGTAGGGCACAGCATAGAAGGAACCCTTGGCGGAACACTCTCATACAAAGGTCAGTACAAGTCCCTGATGGATGCCTCGGGGCAGGCAAATCTGCGGTTATCACACGGCAGGGTCGTGTTTTTACGGCCCTTTCTTATGTTAGAGGGTGTTGACTTTGACGAAATAGAAATCGAGATGGTTCTGAAGAAACAGGAGATAGATCTTACACGACTTGAGCTTAAGGGCCGGCAATTGAACGGAACCTTGTCCGGGACCATAACGCTGAAAGAAGTACTTGCAGAAAGCAGCCTTGATCTCAGAGGCACGATTGAACCGTTGGCAGAGTTCTTCAAAAGCACTGGAGGAATTCTCGATACCGTGGACTTCTTCGGGCAAGGTCTTAACAGGGGAATGATTTCCTTTGTTATACAGGGAACCCTGATGGATCCCAGAATGAAATCCACATAGCTGGCGAAATCTATGACAAGGGCTTATCATACCATTTTCAACCTTCTTGCCTTGTCTGTTGTCATCTATATTGGGGTGGATGTGTTTTACAAGGTCGTCTGTGCAAGCCTAAGGCAAATCGACACCAAAGCCTTTGTGGTGCAGCAGCATATGCCGGATGACAAAGGGCATCAGAAGCCGCTTCTGGATGATTACCGGTCGATAATTGGCAGGAATATCTTTGGTTCCGCAGACAGAGCTGCTGAAGAAGTTGAGGCAGTAGAGATTGAAGCCCTTGAACCAACTTCACTGAAGATAGCCCTTCTAGGAACAGTTACAGGCAGCCTACAGAATGCCTTTGCGGTTATCGAGGAGACCGACACGAAGAAGCAGGGTCTGTATAGGGTAGGGGAGAGCATTCAGGATGCCCTCATCAAAATGATCTTAAGAGGGAAGGTCATCCTGAGAGTTGATAATCGCGACGAAATACTTACAATGGAAGAAGCTGCGGCCCGAAGAGGTAAGAAAAAGCTTTGGCCATCAAAGTCCGGTGGGACAGGAAGCACCATAACAGTCGGCCACTCTGAGATCAAAGAATCTCTTAAGGACATTAACAAGCTCTTGTCGCAGGTGCGCATACGGCCTCATTTCAGGGACGGCAAGCCAGACGGGTTAGCAGTCAGCAGGATCAAGCAAGGCTCCATTTTTGCGAGATTGGAGCTGAAAGATGGAGACATAGTTAATAAGATAAATGGTAAGCCCATTAATAGCCCGGATGATGTACTGGGACTATATGAGCAACTGAAATCAGGGTCCCGTGTATCAATACAGATAAACCGAAAAGGTCAGACGAAAAACATAGATTACAGATTCAGATAATCGTAGGCGTTCACGGGTTCACGGGTTCAGCGGTTCAGGGACTGCGGGCTTCAATGCCGTCTTTGTCCTGAACCTGTGAACGGTTACCACTCAACAACTATGTACACTTCTTATTTTGGTTTTAGGGAAAATCCTTTCAGCTTAACACCAGATCCAAACTACCTTTATTTTAGCCGCAACCATAAGGAGGCCTTTGATCATCTCCTTTATGGAATCAACGAGCGAAAAGGCTTCATTGTTATTACCGGCGGTATTGGCACAGGAAAAACTACGCTCTGTCGGGCACTTCTGGACACGATTGATTCATCCACGAAAACTGCATTGATATTCAACGCCTATGTTTCGGACATGGAACTTCTGCGGACCATCAATCAGGAGTTTGGCATCGGGGCGGGTGTGGGGACCCAGAGCAAGAAAGACTATGTTGACAGCCTGAATGAATACTTGCTTGAGACCTTCAGCCGGGGTGGCAATTCTGTCCTGTTGATCGATGAAGCCCAAAATCTTTCCCGCACCGTCCTTGAGCAGATACGCATGCTATCGAACCTTGAAACCGAAAAGGAGAAACTAGTTCAGATCGTCCTTGCCGGGCAAACCGAATTAAGGGAGTTTCTGGCCTCACCCTCTTTGAGGCAACTCAATGAGCGCATAATGGTTCGCTATGACCTGAAACCCCTGGATAAGAAGGAAGTCCAGGGTTATGTGGAACATCGATTAGTAGTGGCAGGCGGCAAGGGGAATCTACGATTTACAAAGGGTGCCCATGAGGCAATATATGCCTACTCTCAGGGGAATCCAAGGCGGATCAATGGAGTTTGTGACCGGGCCCTCCTTATCGCTTACTCCATGGATGAGTTTACCATATCGAGAAGAACGATTCAAAAGGCGATTGATGACATCCGGGGCGATGTGGCACTCAAGGCCAGGCCAAGGGGTTTGTTTCAGAAAAAGTTTACCTCGCTATTCATTCCCCTATTGCTTGTGCTGATCATTGCGGCAGGCTTTGGTGGGTGGAATTACAGAAAAGAGATTTCAGCGTTGATCTCAGGCGAGCACGAGGTTTCGGTGGCACAGACCGAAAGGACCCAATCCGCACCCGTGAGACCCAGGATGAAAGAAGAAACCCTGTTTCTTGATGAGCAAACCAGCCTTGCAGGGCTCTTCAGGTTTTTTTATGCAAAGGAATTCCAGAGAAATTATGCCGGAAATGACGTTCATTTGGGCCTTTATTCCACCTATACAGCCCCCGAACATTATATTATGTTTAAGAAGCCTTTTCGCGTATGTGTGGATGGCGCCGCCCCCCATGCTGGCCCCAGCAGCAGCGCAGCCCTGCCCTGCGCTCGATATCTGTTGATCCGGGAACTGACAGCGGACGGTGCAATGGCAATCAATGCTGACGGCGAGGAGCAGCCCGTTACCAGGGACTTTATCCTTACTCATTGGGGTCAAGGGGTTTCCTGGGTATATCCCTATAAGAACTATGCTGTTGATATGGTCAAGGGGATGCGTGGCCTGGATGTTATCAAACTGCAACAGACATTGAAAAGGATAGGTTATTCGGTTGGACCCACGGGGCTTTATGACGAGCCCACGTTTGATCAGGTCATGAGATTCCAGGGCGATTTCGGGTTAATCGCCGATGGGATTGCCGGTACACGTACTAAGGGTCTATTATATCAGATGTCAGAATGATATGAGCTATATCAATGAGGCCCTTAAGAAGGCTCAGAAAGAAAAAGAGACCCGATACCATAAATACCATGGAATTGCGTCTGAGGCAGGACACAAACATAGGTTTTTTCCCGGCAAAGCCCTATGGTGGGCTTTTTTTTGCCTGATCCCCTTTGCTGTTACGGCCTATTTGTTGTTATTTCACAGAGGTACAGAGCCTCACAACCGTCAACCCCCAGGCTTTGAAGCTATTCCGCTGCCGGAACGCCCAGGCGCTGCGGCCTTATGTGAAAAGGCCATTGTTTTACACAGGAGTGGCAATTTGCAAGAGGCTAAGCGACTCTATGAGGAAACCCTCTGCCAATATCCTGATCACGTAGAAGCACTAAACAATTTGGGGGTCATACATATCCATGACAATAACTACTCATCGGCCCGTGCATCTTTTGCGAAAGCCATTCGGATCAGACCTGACTATGTGGATGCTTGTTACAATTTGGCTTGCCTCCATGCCCTTGAGGGGGATGTGATAGAGGGCCTTGTTTATCTGAAAAAGGCGGTTTCACTGGACAAATCGGTAAAGGACTGGGCACGGATGGACTCGGACTTGCAAAACCTTCGTGGAGATCCGGAGTTTGAAGAGATGACAGAGAGTCATGGAGTCATGGAGTGATGCAGCTACATTCGATCCGAAGATGTATTCTCTGCCTTCTATGGATAGGGCTGTGGCTGCTCACAGGTAGTTCCGTAGCCTCGGGTGCCCGTGTTGCAGGGGAGGAGGGCGTGAAACCCGCGGCCTCCGGAGCAGCCCAACCTGCTGCCGCGCCACTGCCAGGGAAGCCTGCAGCAGAGAAGCCTCATGCACAGGCCCCTGCCCCCGAAGAGCCTGTGCAGGTTCAGCAGACAGCACCGCCAAGAAAGCAGGGCCCAGAGCAGCAACAAGCCCCGGCAAATCAAGCGTCCGATACGCGTTATGTGACCATAGATTTCGACAATGTAGATATCGCGCTTTTTATCAAGTTCATCAGCGAACTGACCGGCAAGAACTTTGTGATTGATAAAGCGGTCAGGGGAATGGTGACGATCATCTCCCCTACCAAGATTTCAGTAGATGAGGCATACAAGGTGTTTGAGTCTGTGTTGGATGTGCATGGCTTTGCTGCAGTGCCTGCAGGCAGTGTCATCAAGATCATGCCGGCAGGCCAGGCTCGGTCAAAAAATATTGAAACAAGGTTGCGCCAGGAGGCTATCGATCCCGAAGACAGGGTGGTCACACAACTGGTCCCCCTTGAGTATGCAGATCCCGATGAGCTGAAGAAGCTTTTTTCCCCTTTGATATCAAAAAGCAGCGTGATTATTTCCTACCCCCCTACCGGTATGTTGATTGTGACTGATGTCCTTTCCAACATCAAACGCCTGCTCTGTATCGTAAAGGCGATTGATGTGGTTGGTATAGGCGAAGAAATATCAGTGATCCCGCTTGAGAATGCCACGGCAAGCGTTTTGGTGAAATCGCTGGTGTCTGTTTTTCAGGGCAAGGCCCGAAAAAAAAGCGTACCTGTGAGACCCCAGGTCAAGATTATAGCCGATGAGCGGACCAATTCCCTGGTTATTGCGGCCTCCAAGGACGAGACACGAAGGGTCAAAGAGCTTATTGACTTGTTGGACAAGGACCCCCCCCGTGGCGAAGGGGATATCCACGTGTATTATCTTAGTAATGCCAATGCCGATGATCTAACCAAGGTTTTGATGGCCCTTCCCGCAAAGCAGGCAAAAACTATCAAAAAGGGAAAGACCCCCGTCATTTCCAAGGAAGTTCAGATCGTGGCCGATAAGGCGACCAATTCCCTTGTCATTACGGCAGGCAAGGACGACTATCTTGTTCTCGAAGACGTGATCAAGAAACTCGATATTCCGAGAGCAATGGTCTATATCGAATGCCTGATAATGGAAGTTCGAGTGACAAAGGATTTTGAGCTTGGCGTGGAGTGGAGGGCGGCAAACGATATTGGAAGTTATGACGGCAGGGAGTTTGCGGTTTTTGGAGGGTATGGATCGAAAGAGAGCATTTTTCCAACTCCTACAGAGACTGGTATAGCCCTTCCTGCCGGATTGGCCCTGGGGGTTCTTGGCGAGGGCATTACAATCGGCGGAATTACGTTTCCTACCATAGGGGCTGTGGTACGAGCATACAAGAGTGATTCCGATGTGCATATCATTTCAACCCCGCAGATATTGACAACTGACAATGAGGAGGCTGGGATCGAAGTAGGAGAGAATGTGCCGTATGTGACCAGAATGGAAACAACGGAAACATATAGAGACTACAGCAATTATGAATACAAGGATGTAGGGGTGACTCTCAAGATTACTCCTCAGATCAACCAGGAAAGATTTGTTCGGCTAAAGGTCTTTCAAGAAGTCATTAAGATGACTGAAGATGCTGCAAAGAGCAACTATAGGCCTACTACGTTAAAACGCCTGGCGGAAACCACGGTCATAGTTAAAGATGGCGACACAGTGGTTATTGGAGGATTGATCGGCGATGACATGACCCGCACTAAGTATGAGGTGCCGTGCTTGGGCAATATCCCGTTGCTGGGTTGGCTTTTCAGATCAAGCTCAAGGTCTGGTACAAAGACCAACCTTTTCGTGTTTCTTACCCCTCATATTATTGAAAACCCGGCAGAGGCCAAGAAAATATATGAGGAAAAAAAGGAGCAAATCGACAAGGTCGAGGAAGGTGTAATCAAGATGTATGAAACGCCGGAATACAGAGGCCGGGAAATAGAGATTCAATGAGTCTATGAATCCGCAACGAGCCACAACGGTAACATGAAACTGGTCGGCAAGATATTATCAGAGACCTCCGGCCTTTCCGAAGAAGCCCTTGCTGATGCCCTCAGGATCCAAGAGCAAAAAGGGGGCCTGATCGGGGAGATCCTGTTCCGGCAGAAGGCTATTTCAGAGTCTGATCTGTTGAAGGCCCTTGGCCTCCAGTTTGACCTGCCGTTTTTGCCTGATCTTCCAATGGAAGATATGAACACCGATTTTACTGAAAAGGTGTCCATACAGTTTCTTAAGAAATACAAGATGGTCCCGGTGTTGACCTCAAGTGAGGTCTGTGTGGCTGTCAATGATCCTCTTGCGTTTCAACCTTTGGACGATCTGCGCCTGGTCCTGGGATGGGACGGGGTACAAGCCTTGCTTGTCCCATATTCAGCTATAATTTCGGCTATCAATCTTGCCTATGATATGAGCCAGGATTCTGCTGAGCAGGTTATCCAGGACATGCATGAGGAAGACAGCGATCTGATCCTGTCTGAGATAGAGGAAACCGGTGATCTTCTTGATGATACAAGTGATGCGCCCATTATCAGGCTGGTCAACCTGATGCTCTCGCAGGCTGTGAAATCACGCGCCAGCGACATTCACGTTGAACCATATCAAGGCAAGCTCAAGATCCGCTACCGCGTGGATGGCATCCTNNTGAACATCGCCGAAAAGAGGCTTCCCCAGGACGGGCGGTTTGAGATCAGGATCGCTGACAAGAATGTGGACATCCGCGTTTCTACTATCCCTACTGCCTTTGGCGAGCGTGTGGTCTTGAGATTGCTTTACAAATCGAGTGTCCTGCTCAACTTCTTCGACATTGGCATGCCTGAAAACAGGCTTGATTGCTTTAACAAGCTGATCCGGACCCCCCATGGTATTATCCTGGTGACAGGCCCAACAGGGAGTGGTAAGACCACCACCCTTTATGCCGCCCTGAGTACAATCAACAGCCCGGAGATAAACATTATTACAATAGAAGACCCCATTGAATACCAGATAGACGGCATAGCCCAGATTCAGGTCAATCCTAAGATCGCTCTCACCTTTGCCAAGGGGCTGCGCTCTATTGTGCGGCAGGACCCGGACGTTATCCTTGTGGGCGAAATCAGAGACATGGAAACAGCAGAAATTGCCATCCAATCTGCTTTGACGGGTCACCTGGTCTTTTCCACGCTCCATACAAACGATTCTGCCAGTGCTGTTACGCGCCTGATTGATATGGGAATAGAACCTTTTCTCGTGAGCTCTTCGGTGATCGCCATCCTGGCCCAACGGCTGGTGCGCGTCATTTGCGATCACTGCAAAGATGCATACAAGCCTGATGATGAATCCCTTCAAAGCATCGGCATATCCCCAGAAAGGCTGGAGGGTAGAAAGATATACCG
This sequence comes from Desulfobacterales bacterium C00003060, assembly GCA_001751085.1. Classification (GTDB taxonomy): domain Bacteria; phylum Desulfobacterota; class Desulfobacteria; order Desulfobacterales. Next base: position 13,893 of record MAXP01000196.1, read on the forward strand.
TGGCAAGGGGTGCCCTTCATGCCTTCATACAGGCTATGTGGGAAGGACAGGTGTCTTTGAACTGATGATCCTGAATGATTCCATCAAGAATCTCATCCTAAGGACTTCAGATGCCAATACTGTAAAGCGCGAAGCCGTTGAGCAGGGGATGATTACGTTGCGCCAGGACGGGACACAGAAGGTCTTAGACGGGATCACAACTATCGAAGAGGTCTTTCGAGTCACACAGCAATAGGATGTCATTGATGTTGCAGACTTGAAGTGATTATTAT